>JAFOZC010000101.1 GCA_017391305.1 Oscillospiraceae bacterium
CTTGACCGTTTTCCAATATTTTGCATTTAAAACCTGTTCGACTATTGGCAATTCCGCTTGGTTATAATTTTACTCTTTTTTTCTTTAATTTGCAATAGTTTTTTGTGAATAAAAGCAAATAATTTCCAGTTATATTTCTATATTTTTGCTATTATAACAGTTTTAATTATATAAATAAAAAATTTTTCCGTTATTCTTGTTTATTCCCAAAATTTTTTCGTTACTTTTCAGGCGGTGGGCTTGTAAAATGCTTGTTTTTCCTGTCCCTTCGTGATAAAATAATAGAGAAAATAAACTCTGTCTCAAGGGGGAACTATGCTACCTATCGAATTCACAAAAAGAATGACACGGCTTTTGGGCGCTGAGGCGCAGAGCTTCTTTGACTCCTATGACCTGCCCCGTAATGCCGGTATACGGATCAATACCCTGAAAGCCAAGGATCTGTCTATCCCCTACTGCACACAGCCTGTTCCCTGGACGGACAATGGCTATTATCTGCCTGCGGGTCTGCGCCCCGGTCTGCATCCTTATCACGATGCAGGTCTTTACTATTTGCAAGAGCCCAGTGCTATGGCCCCCGTTGGACTTCTGGATGTAAGGCCGGGACAAAAAGTTCTGGATCTCTGTGCCGCCCCCGGGGGGAAAACCACCCAAATTGCAGAAAAATTGCAAGGAAAGGGACTTCTTGTCTGTAATGAGATCCATCCCAAACGGGCAAGAATATTATCATCCAATATAGAGCGCTTAGCTGTCCGCAATGCCCTGGTGCTCAACGAGCATCCTGCCAAATTGGCTCAGCGCTTTCCCTGTTATTTTGACCGAATTCTGGTGGATGCCCCCTGTTCGGGCGAAGGTATGTTCCGCAAAGAAGATGCCGCCGTCACCGACTGGAGCGAGGAGACCGTAGCCATGTGTGCCGCCAGACAGTTGGAGATCCTTCGCTCCGCCGCTCTGATGTTAGCCCCCGGAGGGAGGCTCGTCTACTCCACCTGTACCTTCGCCCCTGAGGAGAACGAAGGGGTCATTTCTGCCTTCCTCCACAGTCACCGGAATTTTTCCGTAGAACAGCTTCCCAACCCCGGCTTCAGTCCTGCGAGACCGGATTGGATCCAAGATCCTGCTGACGGTGTGGAACACTGTTTCCGCCTGTTTCCTCATAAGCTTCGGGGAGAAGGACACTTTGCCGCTGTCCTTCGCAGGGAGGAAGAGGGGCATTTCTGCCCACAGCCTCAACAAAAGCTTCTGCCCCTTGCCTCTCAGATCCGTGAGTTCCTTCCTTTGGACGGACAGATGCTGAGCTTTGGAGACACCTGCTTCTTAGCTCCGGCGGAACTGCCGGAATTGACGGGGCTAAAGGTTCTGCGAGCAGGCCTGGAGCTGGGCGAACTGCGTAAAGGCCGTCTGATCCCTGCCCATGCCCTTGCCCTCTCCTTAGACTCCTACGAAAGACAGCTTGATCTTCCCGGAGACAGTACCCAAGTCCTTGCCTATCTGCAAGGTCAGACCATTGCCACAGAGCAAAAGGGTTGGATCCTGCTGACCGTAGACGGCTATAGCTTGGGATGGCTCCGCGGAGCGGACGGCATTGGCAAAAATCACTATCCCAAGGGACTTCGGCGGACAAATGCGTGAAGTTTCCCTCCACTTTTTCAGATTTCCTCTTTACAAGCTTAGCTCTTTGTGATATACTGTTTTAGAAATTATGTAAAATGGTTTTTTGCGGACTTTTATCCGTTTTTGCAGTTATCTGTCACTTTCCCGGGAGGGTGCTTCCCCTCTCCGTTCATTTCACAAATCTTCCATATTCTCCTATTATCTGAGAGGAATCTATATGAAACAATATCTTATCCGTGGCGGAAAGCCTCTTTCCGGCGTTGTCTCTGTCAGCGGTGCCAAGAATGCCGCTGTTGCTATTCTCCCTGCCGCCCTGCTCATTAACGGTTGCTGTAGGATCGAGAACGTCCCCGACATTTCCGATACCCGTCTGCTGCTGGAGATTCTGGACAGCATGGGTGCCAAGATCCGCCGCCTGAGCCCTAACACCATTGACATTGACTGTTCCCATGCAAGAGACTCTGAGGCCAACGATGCATTGGTTCGCAGGATCCGCGCCTCCTACTATTTCATCGGCGCGCAGTTAGGCCGCTTCGGTCATGCCAGAGTGGCACTTCCCGGTGGCTGTAACTTTGGCCCTCGCCCCATTGATCAGCATATCAAGGGCTTCGAGGCTATGGGAGCATCTGTGGACGTGATCAACGGTTATGTTTGCGCCAATGCCCCCGCAGAGGGACTCTGTGGAGGTCGTGTCAATTTGGACATGGTTTCCGTAGGCGCTACCATGAACATTATGATCGGTGCTGTCCTTGCTGACGGTATCACCATTATCGAGAATGCCGCGAAAGAGCCTCATGTGGTCGATCTTGCCAACTTCCTCAATGCTATGGGTGCCAAGGTTTCCGGTGCCGGTACCGATGTCATTAAGATCCGCGGCGTCAAGAGCCTCCACGGCGGTTCCTATACCATCATCCCCGATCAGATCGAAGCAGGTACCTATATGGCTGCCGTTGCCGCCGCAGGCGGTAATGTACTGATCCAAAACCTGATCCCCAAGCACATGGACTGTATCTCCGCCAAGCTCCGTGAGATGGGTGCCAGTGTAACGGAATACGACGATTCCATCCGTGTAGAAAGAACCGACAGATTGAAGAAGGCCAACGTCAAGACCCTTCCCTACCCCGGTTTCCCCACGGACATGCAGCCCCAGATCGCCGTATGCATGGCTCTGGCTCAGGGTACCAGCATCATCACCGAGAGCATCTATGACACACGCTTCCGCTACTGCGCTGAGCTGTGCCGTATGGGTGCCAGCATCAAGGTAGAGACCAAGGTCGCCGTGATCAGCGGTGTAGAGAGCCTGACAGGCTGTACCGTCCATGCCTGTGACCTCCGTGCCGGTGCCGCTATGGTCATTGCCGGTCTGGCCGCAGAGGGTACTACCATCATCGAGGATGTGGAGTATATCGAGCGTGGATACGAGACCCTGATCGAAAAGCTCTCTGCCTTAGGCGCTGACATCCGTCGGGTAGAGAAGCCCGACCCCACCACCGTCCCCTCCGCCGGCTAAAATCACAAAATATCAGAGCATCTGAGCCCGTCAAGGGTTTCAGATGCTCTTTTTTTACAGATATTAGGACAGGTGATCCTGATAGAGCTCCCAGAGGTCCTCACTGACACCGTAGAGAAGGCGCTGGAAGCGAAATTTGCCGGGACTGAGCTTGTGGACACGGAGCTGGAGAAGGAATTCTGCCTCCTCCTCTTGGCAGACACCGTAGCTCATGAAGCTCCCCGGATCCCACTGTGCAAAGCTCTCTCCCTTGACCTCCTCCCCGCAGAAGGGGCAGGGGAACAGACGAAGCTCCTCCCTTTGCAGAGCATCGTGGACAGTGGGGTACACCCCCTGCAAGGGCGGCAAGGCATAAACAGGGGCGGCATATTCCTCTATGTATTGCTCCAAATCCAAAAAGCCGCAGATCTTGGCAGTATTTCGGGCATCATGGAGGGCATCGTGGGCTTTGTCCCCCTTCATATTCAGAACCTCCAGGGCATGATCCAAAGAACAGCGCGTATCACTTCTCATGATCTCCCTGCCGAAGATCCGCTGTATGTCATAGCACACAGGCAGTCGGGAACAATCTATGCCGTGGAGCTGCATATTTTCCAGCAACATGGGCATATCGCTCATGCTCCAGGTCATATAGCCATACTCCTCACCGCACCATTGGGCGAATTGGGCATAGGCCTCCGAGAAGGTAGGGGCTGTCTCCAGATCCTTCTCCCTGATATGGGTCAGGGCGGAGATCCGCTTGTGGAGCTTGGGATAATATATGGGACGGATGTACAGCCGCAGTTCGTCTATTACTTCAAAGGCTTCGTTGAGTTTCACCGCACCGATCTGAATGATCTCACCGCTGACATACATCGGCTCCGTCACAGCGGCCTCCGGGGTGGGTGGCTGATTCCATTCCAAGTCAAAAATAATGTAATCCATAGCGCTTTTCTCTCTTTCTTCAGGGCAAGATCAACAGATCCAGATCCACCTTGCCCTCAATGCCGGGGACAGTGCCTCTGTCTGTGTATTGCAGGCAGTGAAAGTGGTAGCTTGCCCGTGGGATATTGGCATATTCCGCAAGCCAAAGGGTATAGGATTGCAGCTTACTCAGATCCAGATAATTGTCTCCGTAATCCCGATTGAAATACACACCGGCCTTCAAGCCTGCCTCCTGCACCTCTTCACAGAAGGCCACTGCCATCTCTGTCATGGGAACGGCTCTTGCGGAAGGCACGCGACCCTCCAGATACTCCCAATCATAGAAAACAGGAAGCTCCGGCTCTTTTCCCTTCAGAAGCTTCTGCAAATATCTTGCCTCCTCTCGGGCTTCCTCCTCATTCAGAGCCTGAGAGAAGAAATAGACTCCCACCTTTATCCCCGCCTTCTTGGCTCCACGGAAATTTTCCGTAAAGTATTCATCCTCATAGAGATCCCCTTTGGTAGAGCCACGGTAACCTGCACGGAGGATGGCGAATTCCACACCGCTGTCCGCTACCTGCTGCCAATCGATCTCACCCTGATGAGTGGATACGTCGATGCCTATCATGTGCTTCGCCCCACCGTAGCGGAGGAAGTCTCCTTCCATATAGAATTCCTCGTCAAGATAGCTGTTCTCCTTGACAGTGGAGAGGATCTCGTCTATGATCTCCCCCGGTTTCTCTTCCCCCTGATAGAACAGACGGAGAAAAATCGCCGTAAGGATCAGGATCGCCGTGATAAATTTTCCCACATGCTTCATATCTTTCTCTCCTGACACGGTGTTTTTAGATAGTATTAGTATAACATACAGAAGGTTTCTCGTCAATTTTAAATTTTTCTCTTGTATAAATTTCGATTTTATAGTAGAATAAAGAAGTATATGATCATTCGGAGGGATCCTGTTTGAAAATCAAGTCTCGCACAGGAGCAGTCCTGCTCCTACTGCTCCTTTCCGTGCTTCTCTGCTCCTGCAAGAAAAAGGAGCCGGAGCCCCTTCCCCAAGGGATAGCCACTGCCAGTCTCTGCGCCGTGGGAGATATTTATCTCAGCGAAAATATGATGGTCGATGCCTTAACCGGCCATGAGAGCTATGACTTCCGCCCCCTGTTCTCCCAGATCACCCCCACCATTTCCGCGGCCGATCTTGCCATAGGGAATTTTGAGGGTCTGTTCTCCTCCGGGACGGAAGCCGGCTATCCGGACAGTCTGGCACAGGTGCTGGCGCAGACCGGCTTCGACATTTTGCAGACCGCCAATTCCTACAGTGTCCATAACGGCATTTCCGGTCTGGTGCGTACCAAAACCGTCATCGAGGACAACGGTATGAGTCCTTTGGGTACCTACCGCTCCCAAGAGGAACGGAAGAAAGCCCCGGTGCTCATTCGTGAGGTCAACGGCATCCGCTTGGCCTTCATTGCCTTCACCAAGGGCTTCAACGGCTTCGGTCTGCCTGCAGACAGCGAGTATTGCACCAGCCTGCTTTACAAGGACTATGACACCCATTATGAAAAGGTGGATCAGAACAGCATTCTTTCTCTGGTACAGGCCGCCAAGGATACCCAGCCGGATTTCATCATCGCCGCCCTCCACTGGGGCAGTGAGAATATCAGCGGCATCAGCTCCACTCAGGAAACCATTACAGATCTGCTTCTGGAAAACGGTGTAGACGTGATCCTGGGCGCCCATTCCCATCGGGTAGAGAAGGTAGAACGCCGTACCGTCCTGACCCCGGAGGGTCTGGAGAAGGAATGTGTCATTGCCTACAGTCTGGGAGATTTCTGCATAACAGATCCTCAGAAAACCGCCACCTCCATTGTCCTGAATTTGGAATTCTCCAAGGACCGTGCCACCGGTATCTGCGCCATTAGCGACCTGTCCTACACCCCCGTCAGTACCGTCCATGCCACCCATAACCTTGACCATTATGCTATCGTCCCCACCCGTGAGGCCGTTAGCCTGTATGAGAACAATTACTACCTCCGTGTGGAAGAGGATGACTATACCGCTATGGTCTCCCATCTGGAAAAAATCGAAGACACCGTCTTCCCCACCGAGCCCCCCACAGAATCAGAGTCCACAGATCCTGCAAGCTGACCCATACATGAGACCCAAAGACCCTGCATTGCCAACATCTCGGCACAGTCCCCACTGCCCCATAGGCAGAGAGTATGAAAAGGAAGAGATCGCTTCGGAGGCGATCCCTTCCTTTTTTTGATTGGGTGCTAATATGATTACTGCTCCGGTACTACGGCGAAGAAGTGGAGGTCTTCTGTACCTCTGTTGATCAGGGTGTGGGTCTGCCCCTTTCTGCAGTAGTGGCACTGGCCGGGAAGGAGGCTTTCCTCCTGTCCGTCCAGAATGGTCGTGCCTACACCGGAGAGGATGAAGATGATCTCGGAGGAGGTCTCGTGGCAGTGCATGCCGATGGAACAGCCGGGGGCCAGTCTGCCCCTTAAAATACGGTTGGCATCGTCTGCAAACATCTTTGCACCAATAGCGCCCTCCCCATCCTTGAAGTGGGGAATGAGCTTCTCTTCCATGTTCAGAAAGTCAATCACGGTATATCTCCTTTCTTCCTATCAGGGAGTCACAGGCTCGGTGGGCTCAGGCTCGGTGCTTTCTTCCACCATCTTATCTACGTTCATAAAGGGCAGAATGCCGTTTTCCCCGGTCATGAAGGTGGGGAGCTTGCCATCCCATGTCTGAGCGTAGGTGTAGTCGATGAGGGCCTGGGTCAGGGACTCTGCGATCTCACGGTTTGCCTTTGCTTCAGCCTCAGCACGGGTCAGGGTCTGGTAAGCAGCGGCATCCGCCTCAACCTTGCGGATCTCGGCGGCGGCATTGGCCTCAATGACTCTCTGCTCTGCCTCGGTCTCTGCGCGGAGCTTGTTCTGCTCTGCGACCTGCTTAGCCTCAACAGCATCGGTGAAGGCATCGGTAAAGTCCATATCCTCAATAGAAGTTCCTACCAGCTCGATGTTGTAATCCAGAAGCTTTGCTTCCAGCTCGGTCTCGATCTCCCCTGCCATATTACTGCGGCTGGAAATGAGAGCCTCTGCATTGTAACGGGCGGTAACGATCTTTACAGCCTCGGTGATGCAAGGAGCAATGACGGTGTTGTAATAATCGGTGCCGATGGTCTTGTAGATGGTCATGGCATCCTGCTTGCTGATCTGATAGTTCACAGTGTACTTCATCGTCACTTCCTGAATGTCGGAGGAGAAGCAGGACATGTCCAGAGTGCTCTTCTGCACACGGTTATCCATCTTCACGACCTCCTGCCAAGGGAGCTTAAAGTGTACACCGGCTTCCAGAGTGAAGTTCTCTACCTTACCGAAGGTAGTGACGACACCGGTATGACCTGTGGGAACAGACACATAGCAGGCCAGAACCATAATGCCTACACCAAGTACAGACAGAAGCTGCTTCTTATTGAGCTTCCACTCTACCTTCGTGCCGTAAGTGATGCCCAAGGCTAAAAACAGCGCCAGAGTCACCACAATGCCAATAACAAATAATGCCATAATGAAATACCTCCTATACTATTTCTTGTTCTGAGCCAGCCACTGTGCCAGAGCATCTGCCATGGCATTGTTCTTCGGCTCTTCCTTCTTTTGATTGTTCAAATAATTCTGCACATCTCGCTTGCCCGCACCGGCAGAGGCTCTTCTCTCCTTGAAGGCAGAGAGCTTCTCCCGATAGCCGCAGATACAGGCGAACATCTGATTGTCCCCCTCTCCACGGAGCTCCATTTTCTTGAAGCAATTGGGACAGCGGGCGTTGGTGGTCTGCATGACGGATTTGCGGTAGCCGCATTCTCTGTCGGGGCAAACCAGCATTTCTCCCTTCTTGCCCTTGACGAGCAAGAGGAACTTGCCGCAATCCGGGCAAGCCTTACGGGTCTGATTGTCGTGGGTGTACTTGGCCTCACTGAGCTTCACATCATTGACCAGCTTCCCTGCATAGACTCGCATTTCCTCAATAAACTTAAAGTCCCGTTCCTGTCCCTTGGCAATTCGGGACAGCCGATCCTCCCACTTGGCGGTAAGGGTGGCAGAGCGCAGATCCTTGGGGGCTAGCTCTACCAACTGCATACCCTTGGAGGTGGGAACCAGCTCCTTGCCTCGTCTCTCAATATAGAAGGCGGAGAAAAGCTTCTCGATGATATCCGCACGGGTGGCAGGAGTGCCTAAACCGCCGGTCTCTTCCAAAATCTTCCGTTGCTCCTTGTCCTGCACTTGGGTCTGAGGATGCTCCATGGCAGTAAGCAGGGTCGCCTCGGTGTAACGGGGAGGAGGGGGTGTCTTGCCGTTGGTCACCTGTACAGAGGAGACCTTCAGCCGCTGACCCTGTCGCACATCGGGAAGGCTCTGGCTTTCCTCCTCTTCCTCCTCAAAGGAGAAGTTACGGTCATAAACTGCCTTCCAGCCCTGATTCAGGACGATTTTTCCCTTGGCGGTAAAGTTATGTCCCCCACAGGTCAGGGTCAGCTCTACCTCCTCATACTCATAGGGCGCCATGAGGACGGCTAAGAAGCGCCGTACCACCAGATCATAAATATTCCGCTCCGGACCGGAAAGCTGCCACAGGTCGGGGCTTTCCTCCGTGGGGATAATGGCATGGTGGTCTGTGACCTTGGCATTGTTCACCAGATACTTGGTCTTCAGGGGACGGTTACGCATAATTTCCTGGGCAAAGGGCTTGTAGCTGTCCACCATCACCGCCTTCAGGCGATCCGGAAGGGTCGCAACCACATCGTCGGAAATATAACGGGAATCCGTTCGAGGATAGGTCAGGAGCTTATGCTGTTCATAGAGGGACTGCATAAGATTCAGCGTCTCTTTTGCGGAATAGGCATACTTCTTGTTGGCATCCCTCTGGAGCTCTGTCAGGTCGTAGGCTGCGGGAGGCGGTGTCTGACGGCGCATCTTCCGCACCTGTGTCAGGACACATTCCCCCTTCTCACAGGCCGCGGCGATCTTTTCCATCACCGTACGGTCAAAGCTTCGGGCATTGTTATTCCTGTCCCGATAGGTGGCAGAGAATCCACCTGCCTTCAGACGGACGCCGTAATAGTCACGGGGAACAAAGTTGCGGATCTCCTTCTCCCTGTCTACGATCAGAGCAAGGGTGGGAGTCTGCACCCGTCCTGCGGAAAGCTGGGCATTGTGACGACAGGTCAGAGCACGGGTGACGTTCAAACCAACGATCCAGTCTGCCTCACTTCTGGCCTGTGCGGAACGGTAGAGATTGTCATAATCACTTGCAGGTCTCAGCTTGGCAAAGCCTTCCTTGATCGCCTTGTCCGTCTGGGAGGAAATCCACAGGCGCTTGGTGGGCTTCTTCCAGCCTGCCTTCACCATGATCCAACGGGCAACCAATTCCCCTTCCCGTCCTGCATCGGTGGCAATGACCAGATCGGAGATGTCCCCACGCTTCATGAGGCTCTGGACGACCTTAAACTGTCTGGCGGTCTGTCCGATGACCACCAGCTTCATATTTTGGGGAAGCATGGGAAGATCTGCCATATCCCATTTTTCCCACTTCTTTTCGTACACATCCGGGTCTGCCAAGGTGACCAGATGGCCCAGAGCCCAGGTCACCACATAGCGATCCCCTTCCATATAGCCCTCGCCGCCACGCTTACAGCCCAGAACACGGGCAAGCTCACGGCCTACAGAGGGCTTTTCTGCCAATACTAAGGATTTTCCCATTAGTCAACTACCGTGACGGAGGTGATACCGGGCTGCTTCTCGGCAGGAACAGTACCGTTGTCGTCAACGACTACGGAAGCACCGTATTCGCAGACAGCATCTACAATGTCCAGACCCTCGGTGACATAGCCGAAGCAGGCATACTGGCCGTCCAGGAACAGGGAATCCTTGTGAACAATGAAGAACTGGGAGCTTGCGCTGTCCATGCTGTAGCCTGCTCTTGCCATGGAGATAGCACCGCGGGTATGGGTCAGGTTGTTGCTTACGCCGTTGGCAGTGAATTCGCCCTTGATCTCAATGTCGGAGCCGCCCATGCCGGTGCCTTCCGGGTCACCGCCCTGCATCATGAAGCCTTCCATAATGCGGTGGAAGGTCAGGCCGTTGTAGAAGCCGCTTTCTGCCAGGTTCAAGAAGTTGGCAACAGTGATGGGAGCCACATCTGCATCCAATTCTACCTTAATGGTGCCGTAGTCGGTGACATTGATCTCTACATGGTGCTTGCCACTGATGGTATCTGCGCTGAAGCGGCCGGGAGCATGCTTGTTCCCATTGTCTACCTGCTCGATGGGTGCGGTGCTGTTGGTGGGGTTGGTTCCGTCGTCGGAAGTCGTAAAGGTCTTGTCCTTACCCCAATCCACACAGGTGATCAGGATGATCACTGCAACGATCACAGCCGCCGCAATACCGCCGATGAGAGCCAGCTTCTTCATCTTCGCCTTCTTCTCAGCATCGGCGATCTTCTTCTCTGCGACCTTCTTTGCATCACAGATGGCGCAATAGCCCTTGTTGCCCATGGGGCGTCCACATTTCTTACAATTCATTTTTTCTTCCTCCTATGTTTTCTTGGCTTCGGCTCATTGGATCAGGCCGCCGCCTATGACAGTATCGCCGTCGTAGAAGACAGCGGTTTGTCCCGGTGTCACTGCCCGTTGGGGCTGTTCAAAAATCAGCTCGCAGGAGTCTTCCCCGGGGATCAGGGTGGCCTCTGCGGCCTTTGCGCTGTAGCGGAGCTTTGCCTGTACGAAAATGGGCTCTGTGGGCTTGTCAAAGGGAATATAATTGACCTGTGTGACCCGAACCCGACGGGAGAACAGCTCCTCGTTGTCTCCAAGGATCACATCGGTGCCTTGCTTCCCCAAGACATACGTGGGCTTGCCGAAGGTCATGCCCAAGCCCCGTCTCTGCCCGACGGTGTAGGCTTCCAGCCCACGGTGCTTGCCCAAGATCTCTCCTTGAGCGCTGATGAAGTTTCCCTCTTGAGGGATCAGACCACGGCCTGTGAGATAGGCCATATAGTCTCCCTCCGGCACAAAGCAGATATCCTGGCTGTCCCGCTTCTTGGCTAAGTCCAAGCCTGCCTCCAAAGCAAGACTTCTGGTCTCCTCCTTGCTCATAACCTGTCCCAAGGGGAACAGACTATGGGAAAGCTGCCACTGGTTCAGGGTACAGAGCATATAGCTCTGATCCTTCCGCAGATCCTCGGCACGGAGAAGTAAGGTTCTGTCCCCCTCTTTCCTGAGTCTTGCATAATGTCCCGTGGCAATGCCGTCATAGCCCAAGTCCAAGGCCCTCTCCAGAAAAACACCAAACTTCATCTCCCGATTGCACAGCACACAGGGATTGGGCGTGCCGCCGGATACGTAGACCTTGCGGAAATCTCCGATAACGATGTCCTCAAATTCCTTCCGCAGGTCGAAGCAGTGGAAGTCGATCCCCAGAGCCAAAGCGGCCCTTCTCGCATCCTCTGCCTCCCCTTCTCCACCGTCCCGTAGGAGCATGGTGGCACCGCCGACCTCATAGCCCTGCTGCCGCAGAAGGATACAGGCCGCCGCAGAATCCACCCCTCCGGAGAGAGCAACTAAGATTCGCTTCATATACTCACATCCTTTTCCCTATAGAATACCTCATTTTCAGAAAAAATGCAAGTACTCTGTTGACCTTATGAAAATTTAAGGTATAATAGAGAGTAGAAAAGATAAAATCAGAAGATATGGAGAAAATTATGCTGTTATTCAGACCCATTACCATCGAAGACCGTCCCCTTCTGCACAACGCCCTTTGGACCGCCCAAGGACACGGCAGTGAGTATTCCTTTGCCAATCTGTTCTTCTGGGGAGAGCAGCAGCTCTGCACCCAATATGAGACTCCCTTGGTTCTCAGCCGTTTTGGAGATTGGTGTGCTTACCTGTATCCCCGTACCACCAAGTACACAGAGCTTCTCATGGAGGATGCCAAGGAACGCGGGATCCCCTTCCGCTACTGGGGCATGACCGCCGAGGAGGCAAAGGAGCTGGAAGACACCTTCCCCGGCAAATTCACCGTAAAAGCCTCTCGGAACAGCTTCGACTACGTCTACGACACCCAGCGCCTGTGTACACTCAGCGGTAAGAAGCTCCAATCCAAGCGGAATCACTGCAACCGCTTTGCGCTGGATCACCCGGAGTATCGGGTAGTTCCCCTGAACGATGAGCTGTTGAGGCAGTGCCAAAGCTTTACATTGCGCTGGTATGAGGAGCATGCCCACCTTCATGATCCCAAGGATTATGCCGCAGAGCAGAGAGCCATTGCCAAGGCCTTTGACAACTTCCATCAAATGGAGATGGAGGGCATCGCCCTGTTCTGTGAAGAGGGCTTGGTTGGCTTCTCTATGGGCAACCGCATCCGTGAGGACATGTTTGACGTGAATTACGAGAAGGCCCTTGCCGCCGTCAACGGAGCCTACCCCACTGTAAACAGAGAGTTTGCAAGATATCTCCACAGCAAGTACCCGGAGATCCGCTTCCTGAATCGAGAGGATGACATGGGCATCCCCGGTCTGCGCAGAGCCAAGGAGAGCTATTACCCGGACATTCTGTTGGAGAAATTCGTAGGGGAGGAAAACCTATGAAATTCACCCTTGCCAAAAAGTCCGATCTTCCTGCCCTTACAAGGCTCTGGCAGAGGTGCTTCGGAGATGAGCCCAAGGAAATAGAGGGCTTCTGGTCGGCAGTCTTTGACCGCATTTTAGTCTATACCGCACGGGAGGGAAACACGATTGCTTCCATGGCCTGTGTCCTTCCCACCCAGTATGTGGACGAAGAGGGGGAAAGCCATTCCTGCGGCTATATCTATGCCGTCTGCACCGATCCCCTGCAAAGAGGAAAGGGTCTGTGCAAAGGACTCATGGAATATATCCACAAGCACTGCAACCTGAGCTATACCGCCCTGGTTCCTGCGGAGGAAAGCCTCTTTGCCTTCTATGAACGCTTAGGCTACCACAGCTGCTTCTATCACAGAGAATATACTGTCACCCCAAAAAAGGGAGGCAAGATCCGCCCCGCTACCCCGGAGGTCTACCGATCCATTCGGGAGCTGCAGCTATATGACAACTTCCTTTCCTATGAAGAATTCCTTCTCCCCTGTGCCGGACAGCTATACCGCATCGAGACGGAGGATGGGCTCTACTGTGGCTGTGGCTATCGGAAAGATAAGACCCTCTACCTCCGTGAGCTCCTCCCCGATTCTCCGGAGGTTGCCTCTGCTCTGTGTGCCTATCTGGGTTGTGAAAAAGCAGTGGTTCGCACAATGGGGGAGGACAAGCCCTTCGGCATGCTCCGTTCCCTGAAGGGTGGGCCTCTTCCGCAGACCGCCTATTTGGGTCTTGCTCTGGATTAAAAAGAAAACCCGCTTTGCTCCACAGATCCCTTTTCCGGGCCTGTGGAGCAAAGACTTACGGCACCTCAAGGGGGAGCTTTGAGGTATCTTTATCATAGCAGGATCGGCGCATAAAATAAACCGCAAATAGTGCAAAATAAGCCCACCTATTTTGCACTTTCCCCCCCTGATCCGCCTTGGGACAAAAAACAGCACCCTCGGCAAGCCACTTACCGAAGATGCTGTTGTATGTATTTCTTATTTCCCTGTCAGAGCATTGTACTGCTCCATATTGATCCGACCCTTATCCATCATTTGCTCTGCCCATAGCTGGAGAGTCTCTACGGTAATGGAGATCCGTTCCAGCCCCTTCTGGATCTTGACAAAATCCACAAGCTCCTCGTCACTGACCTCTCCGTCTGCGGTGATCTCTATCAGACGATCCGTCTGCCGTTGCACCGCATTCAGGGATGCCAGCATTTCCAGTACGATCTGGGACAGATCCTTGATTTTGATATTGGGAACATACTGCTGCCCAATGGGGCACTGGGTAGAGCAGTAGAAATTGCACAGGGTAGGGTCCTTATAAACATCGGACATGAGCAGTACCTCATCGGGATGAGGGAGAGACTTCTCATTCTCGATCCGTTCGATCCGCTCCGGTGAGATCCACTGCAGTTCCTCAGAAGCTCTGTCTCGGGTCATCTCGCAGCTCTCTCTGGCGGTTTGGTATCTGTTCTTCTTATCCTTGGTGGAAACACGGCCCATCATCGATTCCTCACTTTTTCTGTAATGGTGCTATTATACACAAAATAGCTTAAAATGTCAAAGAAAAGATATTTTTTTCAAAAAGCAGAAATAATAGTGGAAATGCAGAGGGAAATAAGGTATAATAGACATTCAGGCAGGGAAAGGAGGGGCTTGTGCATGAAATTTGATTCTCTTTTAGGCAACATAGGGCTGAAGGAGCGGCTCACAGCTTCCCTTTCCGGAGGTCGAGCCTCCCACTGCTACCTGATCTCCGGCCCTGTGGGCTCCGGGAAGCACAGTCTGGCAAAGCTTCTTGCCGCCGCCTTCCAGTGTACGGAGCAGGATAAGCCCTGCGGTCGCTGTAACCAATGCAGAAAGGTTTTCGATGGCATCCATCCGGACGTGATCACCGTAGACGATGAGGAAAAAAAGACCGTTTCCGTCAAGCTCATCCGAGAAGCCTGTGCAGACCTTTACATCCGTCCCAATGAGGGGAAGAAAAAAATCTACCTTTTCCCAAGAGCCCAAGACATCCGCACCGAGGGGCAGAATGCCCTGCTCAAGTGCATTGAAGAGCCCCCTGACTACGGTGTTTTCCTCTTCCTCACCGACCATGCCGAACAGCTCCTGACCACTGTCC
Organism: Oscillospiraceae bacterium; assembly: GCA_017391305.1. Classification (GTDB taxonomy): domain Bacteria; phylum Bacillota; class Clostridia; order Oscillospirales; family Oscillospiraceae; genus JAZOXB01. The sequence goes on from JAFOZC010000101.1 coordinate 14,825, forward strand.
GCAGTCGCTGTGTGGAGCTAAGAATGTCTCCCCTTTCAGACGGAATTCTTACAGGAGAGCTTCGCCGCCGTTTTCCCGATGCAGACAGCGCAAGCTTATCTGCCGCCGTTCTCCGCAGTGACGGCTATCTGGGACAGGCCATCACTCTCGTAGAAAACGGTGCCGCCCTTTTCCCCCAGACCGAGGAATTCATCCCGGCCCTATGCAGTACAGAGCCTGCAAGACTTCTCTCTGTGCTGACACCAATGGAGAAAATGAAGCGTGAGCAATTCCGCCCCATCCTTCTTCAATGGCAGACTCTGATTGCAGGAGCGCTCCGAGTCCGAAGCGGACTGCCTCCTGTCCATCCCCTATGTAAACAACTGGCAGACAGCCGTTCTACCGCCGCCTTGTTAAAAGCATCTCAGGTTCTCAAGGAGGCCTTGGGGCTCGTCGATGCAAATGTGGGTCTTGCCCATATTTGCGGAGCCTTATCAATTCTACTTCGTTAAAGGAGTTACCATGGAACACACACCCATATATGAGGAACTGACGGTTCAAGAAGAAACCGAGCAGGAAAGCACCCAACAGGAAATCCCCGCAGAGGAAGCCTCTGCACCCGATACCGTCTCTGAGACAGACTCCCGTCCCGTGGAGACGGTCACCGTATGCGATATTCAATTCCGCAACAACAGCAAGGTATATTACTTCGCCCCCGGCGAGATCAACGTGAAGACCGAGGATGACGTGGTCATCGAGACCTCCAGAGGTCTGGAATTCGGTCACTGTGTCCGAGGCAATCACGTTCTTCCCATTCACGAGACCATCTCCCCCCTTCGTCCGGTGGTACGCATTGCCACAGAGCAGGACAAGGTCATCGATCGCAACAATCGTGAGCGAGAGAAGAAGGCCTTCCAGATCTGCATGAAGAAGATCGAGGAATTAAAGCTGGATATGCAGCTAGTTTCCGCAGAATGCGCCTTTGACGGCAGCAAGATCCTGTTCTTCTTCACCGCCGATGAGAGAGTGGATTTCCGTGAGCTGGTCAAGCTTCTGGGCTATGCACTCCACAGCCGTATCGAGCTGCGGCAGATCGGTGTCCGTGACAAGGCCAAGATGGTAGGCGGTCTGGGCATCTGTGGCAGACCCTTCTGCTGTGGGCAGTTCCTTCAGGACTTCCAGCCCGTATCCATCAAGATGGCAAAGACCCAGAATCTCAGCCTGAATCCCACCAAGATCTCCGGCACCTGCGGCAGACTGATGTGCTGTCTCAACTATGAGCAGGCCGCCTATGAGGATCTCCACCGCACCAGTCCCAAGGCAGAATCCTTTGTAGATACTCCCGACGGCAGAGGTACGGTCACAGAGGTCAATCTTCTGAAGCAGAGTGTCAAGGTTCGTCTGGAAAAACAGCCGGACACCATCGTCTGTCACAAGAACTGTGACATCTGTGTCCTCCGCAGTGGCAAGGCCAAGAAGACCGATGAGCCCATTCCTGAGGATCTTGCCCCCATTTCCGGCGGCAAGCAGGAGAAGAAGCAGGAAAAGCCCGCCTTCTCCGCCTATTTAGACCCCGGCTTCTCCGCCAAGAACGGAAGCGTTCAGGAGGATAAGAAGGCCAATCGCCGCCGCAACGGCAAGCCCCAGCGTCAGGGCGATGCCATCGAGCAGGAGATGAAGCTCCCCAAGAAGGAAGCCAAAGCTCCCCAGCAGGAGAGCAAGCAAGAGCCCAAGACTTTGGAAGAGATCCTAAGCCCCAAGGCCGGCAAGAAGAACAACCAGAAGCCCAACCGCAAGGATCCCAAGCAGAAGAAGCACAACAGCCCCAAGACCCCCGACAGCAAGGATCCCGAAGCTCCCGACCGCTCCAAGCAGGACCAGCCCACGAAGGAAAGCCCCAAAAAGGACAACCCCAAGAAGGAAGGCGGAAGGAAGGAAGCGCCCAACAAGGACAGTTCCGGCAGAGACAATCCCAACAGGGAAGCCGGTCAAAAGGACACCCCAAAGAAAGAATCCGCCCCCAAGGAATCCCCTGCCCAAGACAGCACTGACACCCCCGCTCAGGAAGGTGCTCCCAAGAAGAACAAATCCCATTACTACCACCGCTACCACAAGCACCGCAAGCCCGGCCCCAAAGCCGAAGGCTAAAAAAATAGATTTCCCA
>JAFOZC010000102.1 GCA_017391305.1 Oscillospiraceae bacterium
CTGTAAACCACACCCTGAACCTTGCAAGCGACATTTCCATTAACTATGCTGTTAAGACCCCTTACTTAGACTCCTACGACAGCTACTACATGGAATGCCTGATCCCCCTTTACGAGAACAATCTGCAAACAGGCTTCCGTACCGTAGAGCTTCACCCCGTTCTGAACGGAGATTACTGGTACTTCACCTTAGAGGGACTCAATGCTGTCAGCATGACCCACGACATCACTGCCACCCTCCATATGGAAAAGGACGGCATGCATTATATCTCTACTCCCGATGTTTACAGTATTGCAACCTATGCCTATTCCCAGCTGAACAAGTCAAGCACCGAGGAAAGCCTCAAGGCTCTGTGTGCAAACCTCCTGCGCTACGGCACTGTGACCCAGCTGTATAAGAACTACTGCACCGACCGTCTCCCCGATGGGAAGCTGACGGAAGCCCAGAGAGCTTATCTCACAGAGCTTAGCACCACAGTCTTTGACGATGTGGATCGCAACTTGGATGACTTGGCACAGCCCACAGTCACTTGGGTCGGTAAATCTCTGATCCTGGACAGCAAGGTTACCCTAAGGTTTATCTTTCAAGCCCCTTCTTACACAGGAGATCCCACCAAGCTCTCTCTCCGTGTTACCTATAAGAACACCCGAGGCGAAACAGTTACCGCAACGGTAGAAGGTGCAGAGCTCTATCAGGCAGAGAAGAGCCGCTATGCCTTCGACTTTGACGGTCTGCTTGCGGCAGAGCTCCGAAGTACCCTGTCCGTAGCTGTCTACGCAGGGGAGGATCGGATCTCCCCTACCATAGAATACAGCGCTTCCACCTACGGAAACGGCAAGGAGGGAGAGCTTCTCACCGTCTGCCAAGCCCTCATGGCATACAGTGATCTGGCAAAAGCCTATTTCCTCGGCTGATATGCTTTTCAGCTACGATCATATCACCTGCAAACCTGTCAACACTTGAATCGAGCATATCTCCACAGATTTCGGGAGAGTAGTCCGTGCTTAGAACCACGGCTACTCTCCCGATGATCATCATTCTTTGCTTAGCAGAAAATCTGCGATGTGGATGGTTTTGCTGTTACATATAGCTGTTCATTTGCCTTGGCATACAGGGTATCGCACCCTCCCCACGGGGGCTTTACCGATTGACCGAGGCCGCCATTCGGCGGTAGGTGTGACGGATGCCTCGGATGGCGATGGAATAGGCCTGGATATTCTCCGGCAGGGACATACCGCCGTAGCCTGCATCTCCCAGATGGTGGATATCTGTCCCTGTCATTTTACACATAAGAGCAAGCTGGCGGATGGTTGCCACATCTGCTCCCTCCTGAGAGGTTCCTATGGCAGTGATGGTCAGACAGCCAAGGCTGTGGGCATACTGCACCAGCTCCCTGACATATTCCACGGTGATCCCCGGCACTGTGCCGGGAGCAGGCAGGAGGATAATATCCGCACCAGCTTCGGCAAAGGCCGAGATATCCTCACGGGTAATGATCTTCTCCGCTCCCTCTGTGAGAATCCCGGAGGCATGCATTTTTCCCGCCGCAAGGATCAGCCTGTCTCCCAGTTCCTTTTTATACAGCCGCAAGGTATCCTCGATGGCCCTGTTGGTCACCCCGATGCCGGGATTCCCCGTAAGAAGGATGAAATCGACTCCCAGCGCCGCCGCCCGCTTACCGTTTTCCAAGGTAGCCTTTCTCCCCGAGGTCATGGCCCACATATTTTCCTCCGGATCTTCAGAGGACAGCACCTGCTCCACAGGCTCTAAGTTGATACCGATGGGTCTGCCTGTCAGCTCCTTCAGCTTCCTGACCACATTCTCCGGCTCGGTCTTGGGAAGCCCTCGGATCACAGGCTCTTTCACATCAAAAATATTCAGGAGCAAAATATCTGCCCCCATAGCGGCGGCGAATTCCGCATTGGTGACATCCCCCAGCATGGGCTGGATAGCGCCGATGGTCTCACAGGCCACGGTTCTTCCCTCTCCCGTTGCAATCGCTGTCAGAAGCTCCTTGCGGCCCATAGAGGCAAAATCCGATGCCCGACAATCTAAGATTCGTTTCATGATTCTTTCTCCTTTTTTCTTTTTAGTATAGCATAAAAACAGAAAGAATCCACTGAAATCGGAAAATTTAGCACATTGCACAAAAACAGCTTTAGAATTTTCGCATAGAGTAAAAATGATTTTTTGTGTACATATAATAATTGACATAAAATGCTTTTTTTGCTATACTTTTAAGTGTGATTACTGTGATTTTTTGTCGCTATGGGGACAAATTTTCGCATATTATAGAAAGGATGTTATTCATATGGGATTCTTCACAAAACTCTTCGGTAAGAATACAGACAAGCTCTGTGCGCCTATGGCCGGTCGAGCCGTTTCCATTGACAAAGTACCCGACCCCACCTTTGCCGAGGGCATGCTGGGTAACGGTATTGCCATTGAGCCCACGGAGGGCAAGGTCTATGCCCCCTGTGATGCTACCGTTGATATGATGTTCACCACAGGTCATGCAGTGAGTCTGGTTGCCGATTTCGGTGCAGAGATCCTGATCCATGTCGGTCTGGAGACCGTCTCTCTGGAGGGTAAGCCCTTCACTGTCCACGTGGCCAACGGCGACAAGGTCAAGAAGGGTCAGCTTCTCATCGAGGTGGATCTGGATGCTGTCAAGGCTGCGGGGCTTCCCGTGATCACTCCCATGGTCATCTGCAACACCGACGATTTCCCCACCTTCAACGTCTCCGTGGACGAAGATGTCACCAACGAGAACGTCGTCATCGAGCTTGCAAAGTAAGGAGCGTATTATGAAGAAAGGTATTGGTTTGCCGGTATTCTCCGGTGTGGCCATTGGCCCTGCTGTGGTCTATCGCAAGGCTCAGCGTACCCTCCCTGTTCCCTCCGGTGATCCTGCCGTAGAGAAGGCCAAGTTCGAAGCCGCTGTGGAAACTGCCCGAGAGCAGCTCACCGCCTTGTTCGAGAAGGCTAAGGTAGAGATCGGCGAGGAGCAGGCCGCTATTGTGGAAGTCCAGCTTATGATGCTGGATGACTTGGATTACTTAGACGGTGTGAACCTTGCCATTGACAACGGTTCTGCCGCCGCCATCGCCGCCCTGGACACCGGTGAGGAGATCGCAGAGGTCTTCGCCGCCATGGATGACGAGTACATGAACGCAAGAAGTGCCGATATTCGGGACATGTCCCACCGCATCTATGATATTCTCTGCGGCAATACAGGCTTCACCCTGCCGGAAGGCTCTTTCCTTTTGGTTGCGGAGGATTTAGCTCCCAGTGAGACCATCCAGCTTCCCCGAGAGCGGATCCTGGCCTTCGTCACCCGTCAGGGCTCTTCCTCCAGTCACACCGCTATTTTAGCAAGAACCCTGAACATTCCCTCTCTGGTGCAATCGGACATCAGCTTTGACGATGCCGAGGACTGCAAGATCCTTGCCGTAGACGGCTTCACCGGAACCTGGTATGCAGACCCCGATGAGGAGACTATGGATATGCTCCTTGCCAAGCAGAAGGAGGCTCAGGCCGCCCGTAACGCTCTGGAGGCCTACCGTGGCAAGGAAAGCATCACACGTAGCGGCAAGAAGATCCTGCTGGTTGCCAACATCGGCTGTCCGGAGGATGCCGAGGCCGCCGTGAAGGCGGATGCGGAAGGTGTCGGTCTGATGCGTAGTGAGTTCCTCTATCTGGGTCGTGATACCCTGCCCTCCGAGGAGGAGCTCTTCGAGGCCTATCGGAAGGTAGCCGAGATCATGGGAGACAGACCGGTGGTCATCCGTACCCTGGACATCGGTGCCGACAAGCAGGTGGACTACATGGGTCTGGAGAAGGAAGAGAATCCTGCTCTGGGTCTGAGAGGTCTGCGGATCTGCCTGACCAGAGAAGAGATCTTCCGTCCCCAGCTCAGAGCCATTTACAGAGCCTCTGCCTACGGCAACCTGAACATGATGTTCCCTATGGTTGCCTCCGTTTGGGAGCTGAAGGCCGCCAAGGCTCTGTGCAGTAAGGTTCGTGCCGAGCTGGAGGAGGAAGGCATTGCCACCAAGGACGTCCCCATCGGTGTCATGGTGGAGACCCCTGCCGCCGCTGTGCTGGCTCATGAGCTTGCCAAGGAATCCGCCTTCTTCTCTGTAGGCACCAACGATCTGACCCAGTACACTCTGGCTGTTGACCGTCAGAATGCCAAGCTGGGAGAATTCTATGATCCCTATCACCCTGCCCTTCTGGCGCTCCTTGCCCACATTGCCAAGGCCGCCAATGACAACGGCATCTGGGCAGGCATCTGCGGTGAGCTGGGCGCAGACCCCAAGCTCCAGGAAAAATTCATCGAAATGGGCTACACCGAGCTCAGCATGGCAGCAGGTCGGATCCTGGAATCCCGCAAGCTGGTCTGCGAGTCCGAGGTATAATTAATTTGCGAAAGCGAGGAACTAACCAATGAAAGAAATCAAGCACATCATTAACGATCCTATGGGTATGCATGCCCGCCCCGCAGGAATGCTGGTCAAGGCCGTTGCTCCCTTTGCCTCCAAGATCACCGTCACCGCTCCCACCGGCACTGCTGATGCAAAGCGTCTCATCGGCCTCATGAAGCTGGCCGCCAAGCAGGGCATGGAGCTGACCATCACCATCGAAGGTGCTGACGAGGACAAGGCAGCAGAAGCTCTGCAGGCTTTCCTCAGCGCAAACCTCTGATCCCCGAAACACCCATCCACGGTCAAGTGACTGCTGTGGGCCGGCAGTCTTTGATATACAGAAAATTGAAAATTAGGAGGATATTTCATTATGATGAAACATCTGCAGAAGCTGGGCAAGGCTATGATGCTGCCCGTCGCTGCACTTCCCATCTGCGGCATCCTGATGGGTCTGGGCTATTTGCTTTGCCCCTCCACCATGCAGGGTGGTAACCCTGAAGGTCTCGTACAGATCATCGGCTTCTTCCTTGTTAAGGCAGGCGCCGCTCTGATCGACAACATGGCAATCCTGTTCGCAATCGGTGTCGGTGTTGGCCTGTCCAAGGACAACGACGGTACTGCAGGTCTTGCCGGTATGGTTTCCTATCTGATGATGACTACTCTGCTGGCTCCCGGCACTGTCAGCATCATCGCTCCCGGCATGATCGCTGAGAAGGTCAACGAGGTTGCTTTCTCCAAGGTCGCCGGCAACGCTTTCATCGGCATCCTTGGCGGTGTCATCGGCGGCATCTGCTACAACAGATTCAAGGCTACCAAGCTCCCCGATGCATTGGCATTCTTCAGCGGCAAGCGCTCTGTTGCTATCGTTACCGCTGTTGTTTCCATTTTTGTTTCTGCTATCCTGCTGTTCGTATGGCCCATCATCTTCAAGGGTCTGTACTCCATCGGTCAGGCTATCGTCAAGATGGACGCCATCGGCGCCGGTATCTATGCATTCCTGAACCGTCTGCTGATCCCCACCGGTCTGCACCATGCTCTGAACAACGTCTTCTGGTTTGACACCATCGGTCTGGGCGACCTTGGTGCTTACTGGGCAGGTCTGGTACAGGGCGACGTTATGGCTAACGGCACCGAGATCACTTGGTCCGTCGGCACCTACATGGCAGGCTTCTTCCCCTGCATGATGTTCGGTATCCCCGGCGCTGCTCTGGCTATCATCCAGACCGCCAAGACCAAGAACCGCAAGATCGCTGCCGGTATCGTTGGTTCTGCCGCTCTTTGTGCATTCATCTGCGGCGTTACCGAGCCCTTCGAGTTCGCATTCATGTTCCTGGCATTCCCCCTGTACGTTGTTTATGCCGCTCTCTACGGCATCTTCACCACCATCACTGTTGCTCTGGGCTTCCGTGCAGGCTTCTGCTTCTCCGCCGGTGCAACCGACCTGCTCTTCTCCGCTTCCCTGCCCGCAGCTGCTAAGACTTGGCTGATCATCCCCATGGGTATCGCAGCATTCGTTGTCTTCTACTTCGTATTCAAGTTCGCCATCACCAAGTGGAATCTGAAGACTCCCGGCCGTGAGGACGATCAGGAAGGCGAGCTGAAGATCGAGCTGGCCAACAATGACTTTACCGCTATGGCAAAGATCATTCTCGAAGGCGTAGGCGGCAAGGAGAACGTTGCTTCCATCGACCACTGCATCACCCGTCTGAGACTGGAAGTCAAGGACCGTCTGCTGGTTGACGAGAAGAAGATCAAGTCCTCCGGCGCTTCCGGCGTCATCCGTCCGGGCAAGACCGCTGTTCAGGTCGTCATCGGACCCAAGGTTCAGTTCGTCTTCGAAGAGTTCAAGAAGATCGCTGAATAATCACATTCCCCTCTCTGCCGCGGCCCACGCGGCATAAAGAAAGAGCTTCCCCGGACTAACCCTCCGAGGAAGCTCTGTTTCATTCATGCATCATATTGGCTGTTGATTCGCCGTAGAGGGCGGTTCGGGCATTACGGATCTTGAATTCCTCCGTTTGGGGGATATGCCATTCATCTAAGCCCGGCAGACCCATTGGGACTCCCTCTCTGCGGAAGATCATGGGGCTTTCCATATCTGTTTTACCGCTCATGTGGAAGGCGCAGGCCTGTGGGAAGCGCTGACGGAAGTGGGCGATCACCTGTGCATTGACACCGCTTCCGATCAGAACCTCAGGACCCTTTTCCCGATCCCTGAGATCTAAAAGCTTGGCGATGGTATCCATGCCCTGCACACAGCCTCCGGCGGCACCGCTGGTCAGCACCGTATCAAAGCCCAAGGCCTTGGCATCCAAATAGGTCTTGCAGGGATCCCGTGACACGTCGATGCAACGGTGCAGAGTCAGCCCCAAGCCCTCTGCGGCCTTCAAAAGGGGCTCCATTGCACAGGCATCCAGATCCCCTTCCGCAGTCAAACAGCCGATCACAAAGCCCCTTGCTCCCAAGTCTCTCAGAGTCTTCATCTGCTCTGCCATCATGAAGATCTCCTCCTTTGTATACAGGAAATCCCCTCCTCTGGGCCTCATGAGACAACGAATAGGGATCTCACTTTCCGCCCTGATCATTCTCAAAAGCTCTCCGTAGGGGCTGAGTCCCCCTACGGTCAAAGCGCTGCACAGCTCCAGCCGATCTGCCCCACCCTTGATGGCCGCACGGGCAGAAGCCAGGGAATCCACGCAAACCTCCAAGATCTTTGTCATAGCTTATCTCATCCTTTCTATCCCAGCATCCCATGTTCCAGACAGTAGAAATAAATCCCTTCCTTGGATACATGGCCGCAAACATCATCGGCAATCTCCTTCACAGCCTCAGGCGCATTGCCCATAGCGATGCCCTTCCCCACATATTGTAGCATTTCTATATCATTATAGCTGTCTCCAAAGGCCATAGCTTGGGAGGCATCCAAAGCAAAATGATCCAAAATTTTGGAAATGGACGCTCCCTTGCCGCTATAGGAAGGGATCACATCCACCGCCCTTTCCCAAGAAAGGGCAAGCTTCACCGCCTTGGTATTTCTGACGATCACATCATATTCCTCCGGGTAGGCTCCCAGCATGATCTGGTAAATATCCTCCTGAACCGCATGACCAAAATCCTCCGCTACCGTCAGCACCCGATTCACCACACCGTAATAATCCGACAGATCCTTGTCTATGCCATTGGCGGCCAGACGGCTTCGGGTCGCAACAGATACCGGCCGTCCGAGGGTACCGGCATTTTCTAAAACCTGCTTCACATCCTCACGGGAGAAGGGGCTACTGTGAAGGATCTGATTCCCTGCATAGCACAGCGAGCCATTGAAGGTAATAAAGGCATCAATATGCAGATCCCCAAAATCCGGAAGGCTTGCCGTGGGTCTTCCTGTAGCGATGCAGACAAGATAGCCCCTGCGGTGCAAGGCTCTCAGGGTCTCAAATGTTTTATCCGAAATAAGTCTGGTAGCCGGATCCACTAAAGTTCCGTCCATATCAAAGAACACTATTTTCACATGATCCATAGAAGCACCTTCCCATCGGAGCTTCCTCCGATGTCTAAATTTGTAACTATTTTCACACCCCATTATAGCAAAAATCCCGCCATAGTCAAGCACGGGAATCGCAATAAGAAGAACGGAGCCGTTGTCAGAGGTGTTTGTGACATCGGCTCCGTCCCCTTGATCAAAGGAACAGATAGGTCGCAAGTGCGCCTACCAAGAGAAGAATCGGATAGGTCAAATAGCCTGCAAGTCTGTTTTCCTTCCCCTTTTGTCCATTGTAGAAATGGAGGATCAGGAAGCTCATAGCCGAAGCCATGAAATAAGGAGAGAACAAGCTGCAAACAGCCGCAGTCGCCGCACCGCCTAAGATGCGGAATTTGGCATGAAGCCGGAGAAGCCACAGCACCACAGCCAGCACCAAAATAGCCGGACCGTATTCCACCCCAAGGAAGCCCACCCACAGCATAGCGGCGGTAAAAACAAATAGCTTCACCACCAAATGCAGAGGGCTTGCCCCTTGATATCGCTTAAAGAAATAGAACAAGGCTAAGCTCACAGCCATAGCAAAAACAGGATTTCTTGTTGCAGGCTCCCAGAGCTTTCCCGACATGGCAAGGTTATAGGGGATCTCACTGAGGAAAGCAAGCCCCAGCACTCTCAGGAAATATTTTCCCACATTTCCCGTATGCCCGACCCCCTCTACCAGCAGGAAGAGGAAAATAGGTATGGCGCAGGTCTCCACCGCCTGCAGTACTAAGGCCGCAGTGGTCAAAATCATCGTCAATCGAGAAGCGGACATCTGTTCCAACAGCTCCTCCGGGCTGACCGTCTGTATGTGGAGGATCCCGTTTTGCAGTACAGAGCGGCTGAGGATCCCCAAGCAAACAAAGACAAATGCCCAAATCCGCAGAGCCCGACGGGTCATCCCCTGAGATTCCTGTTGTTCCAAAGCTTCCATAACTTCCTCCTGTTGCATCATGCCCATAGCCAAGGGCTGTACTTAGGTATTGGGGGTAAGGATGACCACCGACCACGGTGGGAGATGGAGATCCGTCCCCTTTTCCTTTGGACTCTTTCCGTCCACGGTGAGGCTTACACTGAGATTCCAATCCCTGTAGGCACTCAGGTCTGCCACAGAGCTGTCCGGGGAGATATTCATGAGGATGATGCAGATCTCCTCCCCATAGGTTTTTCTTTGCGCGCTGACACAGCCTTGGTTGAGAGGCAGCTCGGCGGTGGTTCTGCCGTGGGAGATCACAGGCAGAGCCTTACGAATGGCCAGAGCCCTTCTGTAATAATTATATATGGAATAAGCTTCCTTCTGTTGCTCCTCCAAGCTGCCGAAGGGGTAGCTTTCCGGCACAACACATTCAGGCGGAGGGGCGGTAGTCCCCTGATCCCTTGCCTCATTCCAATACATGGGCGCTCGCTTGGAGGGATCGTTGCCGGAGCCTGTCATGCCGATCTCTTCCCCGTAGTAGACAAAGCTGCTACCGCTCATGAAGAGGTTCATCGCCGCCGCTAACTTGGTTTTGTTCTCATCCTGAGATACGAAGCCCGCTGTCCGTCCCACATCGTGATTGGCAAGGAAGGGGGCATCAATATAATGGGGATTCGAGCTGAGATAAGCCCTGTCCGCCTTCTCCAAAGCGGTGGCGTAGGTGGATACCACAGAAGGATTCCCTGCTCCACGGAGCACCGCAACGATCTTTCCGTCGGTATTGGCGAAGGGGAAGGCAAAGAGCGAGGTAATGCCACTGCGGTAATACTCCGTCAGCTGTCCAAAGGTATCCCAGACCTCTGCAACCAGATAGGCATCCTCCTGAAGCTCCTTGGCGGTATTTTGGATCCAACGGAGCACCTCAATATTCTTCTCCGGATCACCTGTCCAATATTCCTTGGCGGCATCCAGACGGAAGCCTCGGAAGCCCTTCTTCAGCCAGAAGTCCATGATCTCACGGATCTCTTGGCGAACTGCTGGATTGTCTAAATTCAGATCCGGCATGGAGGAGGAAAAGCGGCACTCGTAATAGAATCTTGTGCCGGGAATCTGACCGTAGCCTGCTTGCGCCTCGGTGCTGAGGTTAAAATACTCCACATAGGGGCAGTCCTCTACCCTCGGCACTTCATCGGCAGGCAGACCGCAGAGATAAGCCTGCAGCTTGGCAAACCACAGGTGATCTCTGCCGCAGTGATTGACGACCAGATCCATAATGACCCGAATCCCCCTCTGCTCGCAATCCTCCAGCAGGGCTTCCAGATCCTCCATCGTGCCATAGGCAGGATCTACGGCATAATAATCGGAAACATTGTACTTGTGATAGGAGCTACTGGGATGAATGGGCATGAGCCAAATTCCGTTGATCCCCAAGTCCTGCAAATAGTCCAGCTTGGACTGTACTCCCCTGAGATCTCCGATGCCGTCACCGTTGCTATCGCAGAAGGAATACACAAAAATTTCGTACCAATTGCGGTACAGATCATCGGGGCTGTCCCCAAGGGCGGAAATCCTTTCCAGATCCTTCTCCACCGAGGGGGTACAGCCACATAGCAGAGTCAGGGCCATAAGCAAACAAAGAAGCTTTCCAAGAGTTTTCATGACTTAACCCTTGACAGAGCCGCTCATAGCTTCCTGATAGAACTTCTGGGTATAAAGGAAGAGAATAGAAATGGGGATGGACACCAGAACCGCACCGGCGGCAAAACGGGTAAACCAATCGTATACATATTCCTTCTCCATCATATTCCACAGGCCGATGGAAGCGGTGAAATACTTGGCATTAGCACCTGCAATGAGCTTTGCCATAACGAAGTCCAGCCAGGGTCCCATGAAAGAGGTAATGAGCTGATAGACAATAATCGGCTTACACATAGGCAGGGTGATCTTGGTGAAGGTCTGCCATCTGGTAGCACCGTCTAAGTAGGCGGCCTCGTCCAGAGCCTTGGGGATGGTGTCCATATAACCCTTGACGATATAGAAGCCTGTTCCCGCACCTGCGGAGAAGCACAGGATCATGGCGAAGGGGATCATGGCGCCTTCCGTCAGACCGAAGGCCTTCAGAATGAAATACACCGCGATCATGGACATGAAGCCGGGGAAGAGGTTCAGGATCATGGCAATGTTCATATAGGGCTTGCGGAACTTAAAGCGCAGTCTGCTGGTGCAGTAGGAAACGGACAGCACAAAGAAGGTACTGAGGAGACAAGTGCAGGTTGCCACGAAAAGGGTGTTCAGGAACATCCGAGGGAAGTTAATAATGCCGGTTTCCGTGAACAGGCGCTTATAATTCTCCAGAGTATAGGTCTTGGGCAGAAGGGTACGGACGAACTGACCCGGCTCTGCACGGAAGGAGTGGAGAATGATCCAAACCAGAGGCAGAAGCCAAACCACACACATCACAGCCAGGAAGACATGGACGAAGCTATTGACACAGATCCGCTTGGTCTTGGCGGCGGAAATTCTCTTCTTTTTCATTAGCGGAAGCCCTCCTCTTCTTTATAGGACTTGGAGCTGCGATAGGTAACCAAGGAAACAATGGACAGCACAATAAAGGTCAGAATGCCGATAACCGCAGCCAAATTATACTTCTGCTGATCCACAGACAGCTTGTACAGCCAGGTAACCAGAAGGTCTGTAGAGCCTGCAGTGTTCTCAATGCTTTGAGGCGCACCGCCGGAGAGCAGATAGATGACGTTGAAATTGTTGATATTGCCGGTGAACTGAGTGATAATATAGGGGGTCATAACGAAGATCATATAGGGCAGAGTCACATTCATGAATTCCTGAATGGGATTGGCACCGTCAATACGGGCGGCCTCATACTGCTCCGAGGGAATGTTCTTCAGAATGCCGGTAACCTGCATAATGGTATAGGGAATACCGACCCACAGGTTGATGATGATCACCGTCACACGGGCCCAAGCGGTATTGGTAAAGAAAGGCAGAGCCTCATTGATCCAGCCCCATTCCATAAGCATCTGGTTAATAATGCCCTGAGGCTGGAGCATGGAGCGCATGACCAGCAGGGAGACGAACTGAGGTACTGCAATGGTCACACACAGACAGCCTCTCCACAGACCCTTCAGACGGGTGTCCCTGCGGTTAATGATCATGGCAACGATCGTGCCGATGAAGAAGTTCAGGAAGGTAGCGAAGAAGGCCCAGATGACCGTCCAGCCCAATACACCCCAGAACTCTCTGCCGATGGAAGAGCCTGCGTTCAGCATTGCCTTAAAGTTGTCCAATCCCACCCAATCAAAGAGGATCAGATGATCACCGATCTTGGAATAGTTGGTGAAAGCCATGCACATCATGTAGATCAGAGGAACTACAGTGAAGATGCACAGGCAGATAAGAGGAGGAGACATCAGAGTGATATGTACATTCTTATCTAAGAGAGATGCCATATCCTCACGGAAGGTAGGAACCTTCTTCCCTGCCTTCTTCAGGCAAAGAACCTTATAGCCGTTGGTAACGGAATAGTACCAAATGAGCAGAACAAAGGCAATGGCAACAACCGTGGCCACACCGTACAGAAGGATCAGCTGAGACTGATGACCCTGGGTGTAGATATACACTCCCTGAGCCTCGTCAAAGACCTTCCCCTGCTCCAGCCAGCCCAAGCTGGGCAGCATGGACAGCCAATGGAAGCCTCCCTGCGGCAAGAACAGGAAGGTCACAAGAGCCGCCTCCACCATGAAAAACAACAGACCCTTCAGGATCTGACCTGCAAACACATTCCCCAAACCCATGATCAGGCAGGAAAGCCAAGCTCTCCAGCCACCCTTCGCCAATGCACAGCGGAGAGAATAGGGATTCTTCTCTATAGAAGACAGTTTCACTTCTTGCGCTTGTCTCATCACAAACACAAACCCCTTTCTAATTTCATGATCTCTTGTACAGCTTACCGATCTCTATCACTCGTCCCCTGGGGATATATGACACCTAAGGCAGTCATTTGAGTAAAGAAAAGATCGCGGAAAATTGGCAAAGAACGCTTTGCAATGACGAACGACCATTTATGAGGTCACTCATCGGTGCAAAGCATTCTTTTTGGAAGGAAAACCCGAAATCATACAGTTAGGCGGCGATCGGTGTTATGCCGACCGCCGCCGGTTTTCTGAATCAAGCGGAGTCTTGAAATAAGATTACAGACCGCCCTTGCCGTTGATGGCATCCACGAAGGCCTGAGTCTTCTCTTCGGCATTCTCGTGGGTGATGGTCTTGTTGTTCAGCTCGCCGCCGAAGTTGCCGGCAGGAATCCAGTAGTTGGCGCCCATATCGGGAACCAGAGGCTGGGTGACGGAGGTGTTAGCAATAACATCCAGCTGAGCCTTTGCAACGGGGTCGGACATGATGGTCTCGTTGGTGGTGAGCTCGGGATGGCAGGGGATAACACCGCACATCTCGTAGTGAGCCAGCTGAGCCTCAGCAGAGCCCAGGAATACAGCCAGAGCAGCAGCTGCAGCGGGGTTCTTGCAATTGGGGTTCACAGCGATGGCCTTGGAGCCTGCGAAAGCCTTCATCTGCTTTGCTTCGCCGTTGATGGTGATGGTGGGGAGCTGAGCTGCAGCAAAGTTCTCGCCCAGAGCAGCCTTAGCGGCATCAGCCTTCCAAGTGCCGGAGAAGAATGCATCACAGCCGCCCTCAGCCATGAGGGACAGACCAACCTCGTTGTTGGCATCTACGATGTAGTTGGGGTTGTTGCACATGTCGACCAGGTAGTTGGTGACTGCCAGACCCTTTTCGCCGCCGAAGTCGATGCCTGCAGCTGCGTCAATACCGGTCTCGCCGTAGAGAGTGCCGCCGTTAGCGACATAGAAGGAAGCCAGATACCAGCCGTCGCCGGTGTTGAAAGCAACCTTGCCCTTGGACAGCATGGTGTCCAGGCTCTTGATGTCCTCTTCGGTGTAGACGGACTTGTTGTACATCATGAACCAGGTGTTGCCGGTGAAGGGAACGCCGTAAACGCCGCCGTCGGTATAGGTGACGGAGCCCAGCATAGCCTCGGAAGCGCCGGCCTTGATGGCATCGAGATTCTTGCCGCCGAACTGGGCGATGGCATTGGCCTGAAGCAGGTTGCCGATCTGGTCGTTAGCGAAGAAGTAAACGTCGCCTGCGGCAGAGGGGTCAGCGGTTACCTTGGTTGCAGCATCGTTCTCGCCGCAAACACCATACTCGAAGGTGATGTCCCACTCGGGATGCTGTTCGTTGAACTTGTCGCACATGGTCTTGAGCCAGTTGCCGGTAGCGGGATCCTGGTCAGCGGCAGGGCCCCAAACGGTCAGGGTGATCTTTTCGGTCTTCTCGCCACAGCCTACGAAGAGAGCTGCGACCATTGCCAGAGCCAGAAGCAGTGCAATGATTTTCTTCATTTTCGTTTCCTCCAAATATTTTCTTTTTTCATTTATGCACACGGAGCAAGCTCCGAAGATGCCGAGGTTCATGTTCCGCAAAGCTCTCCCCCAGCTTTCTCGCCCGAAAGCGAAACTTTGCGAAACACAGAACCATTTCTGAAAGTCTCACTAACTTTCACATGGTATTATTAGTATACCACCGAGAACCTCTCCTCGTCAACAAGCGGAATTGCAAAATTTCAGAGTATTTTTTTGTACATTTATGACAATTTTGCACAAAACCACTGTGAGGTTTATTCAGCGGTTTCTTCTTCCCTTTCCCAACGGTCAAGGATATCCCAATTGAATCTACCGAAACGTTTCGTAATTTCCAGAATTTCCTTTTCCAAGCCCTTCGGAAGCTGGTCGGGCGTAAGTCTCCATTTCCAGTTATTGTCCACGGTTCCGGGAACATTCATACGTGCGGAGTTGTCCAGCCCCATCCAGTCCTGAATGGGTACGATGCAGATTCGGGCAGCGCTCCTCATGGCAAGCTCCGTCAGTTTGCGGTGCATAGCCTTGATGGGCGTGCGTTCCTCTCCCATATATCTCCTGACATAGTCCCGTCCCTCCTTGGTCAGAGAGGTGAACCAGCCTGCCAGAGTTTCGTTGTCGTGGGTTCCCGTATACGCCACACAATTGTTGCTGAAATTATGGACCAGATGATCTCCCGTACCGTAAAGATCCTCCGGATCAAAGCCGAACTGCAATACCTTCATATTGGGGTAGCCGCTGTCTCTGACCAAGGCTCTGACCCCGTCGGTCATAAAGCCCAGATCCTCGGCGATCACAGCCCGATCTCCCAGCTTCTCCCGAAGGACAGAGAACAGCTCCATACCGGGTCCCTTTTCCCAATGTCCGTCAGCGGCCTTCTCACTGCCTGCGGGAATGGCGAAATACTCGTCAAAGCCACGGAAATGGTCAATACGAACCACGTCGTAGAGCTTAAAGCTATACCACATACGTGTCACCCACCAGTGGTAGTTCTGCTGTCTGTGATAGTCCCAGCGGTAAAGGGGATTTCCCCAAACCTGTCCGTCTGCGCTGAAATCATCGGGAGGGCAGCCTGCGATCTGCACAGGGGCATTGTTCCCGTCCAATTGGAACATCTCCGGCTGAGCCCAGATATCAGAGCCGTCGGGGGACACATAAATGGGGATATCCCCCACAATACGGATGCTCTTTCCGTTAGCATAGGCCTTGAGCTTGCTCCACTGTTCATAGAATTTGAATTGCAAATACTTGTGGAATTCGATATCAAAATACAGCTTTTCCCGATAATAGTCCAGAGCATAGCCATAACGCATACGGATATCCTCCGGCCACTCATTCCAGCCCTGCTCTCCGAAGAAGCCCTTCAGCGCCATGAAGAGAGAAAAATCCTCCAGCCACCAGAAGTTTTCACGGGTGAAATCCACATAAGCCTGAATGGTGGTCACATGACTGCGCTCATAAGCCTTCCTCAACAGTGGCAGTCGGTTCTCGTAAAGGGCATCATAGTCCACCTTTGCCGGATCTGTGCCAAAATTCGCAGCTTCCACCTCTTCCTTGCTGAGAACCCCTTCCTCCACCAAGTCATCCAAGCTGATGAAATAGGGATTTCCCGCAAAGGCAGAATAGGCCTGATAGGGAGAATCAAAGGATCCCCCGTGACTGGCGGCCCCCAAAGGGAGGATCTGCCAATAGCTCTGTCCTGCCGCCTCCAAAAAGTCTACAAATTCATAGGCTGAACGGTCAAAACAGCCAATACCGTATTTGGAAGGCAGGCTGGTGACCGAAAGTAATACTCCCGCTTCTCGTTTCATATTTCCAAGCTCCTTTCAAGCTTTCTGTACATATATCATATAGGCCTCATAGGGTCTGAGGCACTTATCCAAATCTCCGTAATTAGAGATCAGACACCGCCCTGTCTCATATTCATGGGAGGGGGTAAAGGTCTGCTCATTGCCTGAGAAATTGCAGACCACCAAGAGCTTTTCCCTCTCGCTTTCCCGTTCGTAGGCAAAGATCCTCTCGTCCTCCGGCAGAAGAAGTCGGAAGCTACCTTCCGTAAAGATCTCCCTCTCCTTTCTCAGGCGGATCAGCTTCCTATAGTAGGAAAAGACAGAGTCCTCTCGGTCTGTCTGGCTCTCGGCATTGATGAAGGTATAATTCTCGTTGACCTCCATCCATGCCTCCCCTTTGGTGAAGCCCCCTTGAGCTGCGGCAGACCATTGCATTGGGGTTCTGGCATTGTCCCTGCTACGGCTGTGGACAGAGTCCATGATCCTCTCATGGGACAGCCCTGCCTGTCTTGCTTCCTCATAATAATTCAGGGTCTCCAGATCCCGATACTCCCCGATCTCACGGGAAATATTGGTCATCCCCAGCTCCTCCCCCTGATAAATAAAGGGAGTTCCCTCCATGCCGTAAAGCATGGTAGCCAGCATTTTGGCAGAGAGGACACGGTATTGCCCATCATCACCCCAACGGGAGACGATACGGGGCAGATCATGATTGTTCAAAAACAGGCTGTTCCAGCCATAGCCGTGGAGACCCTGCTGCCAGTCCTCATAGCAATGCTTCAGCTCCGGCAGGTACAGGGGCTTCCTGTTCCACTTAGAGCCGTCTGTCTGCTCCAGACCCATGTGCTCGAACTGGAACACCATGCTGAGCTCACTGCCGTCTGCGGCACTGTACTGTCTCGCCCTTTCCACATTCGCTCCCCAAGCCTCACCCACCGTAACGATGGAAGACTCCTGAAAGCAAGCGGCAGACAGCTCACGCAAATATTCGTGAAGCTTAGGGCCGTTAATGGTAATGTAGCTGTCCGGCTCCTTGGCGATCTGATCGATCACATCCAGACGGAAGCCTCTGACCCCCTTCTTCACCCAGAACAGAATGCTGTCATAAAGCTCTCGCCTCAGCTTGGGATTGTCCCAGTTGAGATCCGGCTGGGCAGGAGAAAATTGGTGGAAATAATACAGTCCCAGCTCCGGCACATAGCTCCACGCCGAGCCGCCGAAAACAGATCGCATGTCATTGGGAGGGCATCCGTCCTTCCCTTCTCTCCAGATATAATAGTCATGATAGGGATTATCTCTGCCCTTCCTTGCTTCCAAGAACCAGGGATGTCTGTCAGAGCTGTGATTCAGCACAAGATCCAGAATAATGGCGATCTTTCTCTCAGCCGCCTCTCGGATCAGCTCCTCCATATCCTCCATACTGCCGAAAAGAGGGTCAATGGCACAGTAATCGGAGATGTCATAGCCGTTGTCCACCTGAGGAGAAGCGCAAACCGGTGAGAGCCAGATCCCGTCGATCCCCAGAGTCTGCAAATAATCCAGCTTGCTCACGATCCCTCGGAGATCTCCCACACCGCTTCCGGTGGAATCGCAGAAGCTACGGGGATAAATTTGATAAAAAACTGCCTTCCTCCACCACTGAGGAGGAAGCTCCCTGTGAGTTCCTTGCCGCAATGTGTTGCACTCCTTCCTTCGCTCCGAAAATTGATTTCGGAATGTTTTGTTTTTTCATAGTATATTGTAATTTTCCGTTCCCGTCAACATTCTTCTGAAAATTCACTGTTTTTTATGAGAAAAAAAGATTTTGTCAATTTAAATTTGTATTAATTCACAAGGAAGCGTGGGCTTATTTCCACATATCGAAACACACCGAAACTTTTTCTCCCTTTTCCGTTGCATTTCTCCCAAGCTTATGGTATAATGAAGAAAAAGAAAGAAAGAGGTACTCTTTATGGCAACTTTGGCAGATATCGCTCGGGAACTGAATATTTCAAAAGGAACGGTATCCAAGGCCCTGAACGGCGCCCGAGATGTCAGTGAGTCCATGCGGAAGCAGGTTCTGGAGAAGGCTGTAGAATTGGGCTATCATCGGGTGGTGCATAAGGAGAACGCCCCGAAGATCGCACTCTTTATTACCAACATGGAATATACCCGTCCCGACGACTTCGGCTATGAGCTGGTTTCCGGCTTCCGCAAGGCCGCCGAGCCCGCCGGCTATGAGGTGGAGATCATCCCCCTGACCATACGGATGCAACAGGAGATCTCCTATGACAGCTTCATGGTACAGGGCAATTACTGCGGCAGTCTGTTTTTGGGCTTGTCCCTCCGCCAAGATCCGTGGATGAAGGACTTCAAGACCTGTAAAACCCCCACCGTTCTCTATGACAACCACATCAGCAGTAACCCCAACGTGACCTACATCGGTACGAACAATCAGGAGGGCATGGATCTTGCCATTTCCTACCTGAAGGGTCTGGGTCATAGAAAGATCGGCTACCTCAGCTATGAGCTCCATGCCTATATCTATCAGCGCCGATATTATGCCTATTTGCAATCCATGATAGAGCACGGTCTTCCCTCAGATCCCTCCTATACCGGCAGCGCCCACCATGTCAGTGAGTGTCTGGCTCAACATCTGCCCCGTCTGCTGTCTATGGGCTGTACCGCCATCCTATGCAGTCATGATATTCTGGCTCACAGCGTCATGGTACACTGTCAGGAGCTGGGACTCCGTGTACCGGAGGACATCAGCATCCTGGGCTATGATGACATTCCCCTGTGCCGCTATGCCGTTCCTCCTCTGACTACCATCCGTCAGGATCGGGAAAGCCTTGGCAAAAGTGCCTTCTACGCTCTTACCAGCCAGATGAACCACGTCCACGTCAGTGCGCTCCTCCTCCACGCTACCCTCATCCACCGCGGCTCCTGTGCCGAAGCCGAGCAGAGGACCCCGACGGAGGATTGACAGCGTATGGCTGTGATCGGTGCATCCGTCAATCCATACCGCAAGCCCCGTCAGCTACCTTCACAAGTGGCTGACGGGGCTTTTCTGTTATTCTATTCCTGTAAAAGGAATAGGGCAGATGCCCTTGGGGAAGGGTAGTCCTCCTGCTCATACCTCTCACAGATACGAATTCGCCCCGGGGACACTCCGCTCCTTAACCCACCGCACCGAGGATCAGCGCACTCTTCCCCTTCACAGGCAGACTCCCTTCCACGCACCGAGGCTCTTGCCAGCGGAAAGCCGAGTCTCCATCCACCAGCACCTGCCACAGGCCTTGAGGAAGGGAGATCTCCTTCTTTTCCTCTCCGCAATGAAACAGGAATACAAGCTGATCCCAGGTTTCTTCCGTCTGAGGGCAGATCTCGTCCGACACAGCACGATTGTCTACCAGAGCCATGGCGCAATCCTCTCCCACATTCCTGACCCACAGCAGGCGATCCCCTGCTCGCTGTCCGAGATCCTGCGCCCAGGGAAGCTGTTTGCGTAAGGCGATCAGCCCACGGTAATATTCCACTAACTCCCGATTGTCCCAAGATCTCTGCCAATCCATGCGGTTCAGCTCTCCGGAGGAGCAGTAGCTGTTCTTGACCCCCTCCTTCGTCCGACCGAATTCCTCTCCCCCGTGGATAAACAGCCGTCCCTGACAGCAGAAGTATATTGCCGCCGCCAGCTTATTGACCCGAAGCACCGAAGGCTCTGCCTCCGTGAAGCTACGTTGGGGATCCAAGGTACATACCAGCTTGTCCCACAGTGTCCAGTCGTCGTGACAGGACAGGTAGGTAATGCACTGTGCGGGGCTGTCATTCCACTTCCCCACCCAAGCGGTCAAGCAATTTGCCAAACGCTCTGCGGGTATTCTTCCCCCATTGACAAAGCCAAGGGAGGCCTCCTCCATCACACTGCCCTTCACACTGTCACGGGTATCATCACAGAATGCCCCGATATTGGGTCTGAGGAGCTTCAGGCTCTCCTTGTCAGCCAACA
>JAFOZC010000103.1 GCA_017391305.1 Oscillospiraceae bacterium
ACTGTCTGCACATCCCTCTCCCCCTCCCTTCGGGAGGTACCTCTCCCGGAGGGAGAGGCAAGGGCTGTGTGGAAACTTAAAGCATCACCATAAACCGGAATTTATCGATCCGTCCATCAATGCCCACCGCACTCTTGGCTCTCCCTTGTGGAGGATCCCTATCCCCCTTTGGGGGGAGATGGTCATCCGAGACAAGGCCCTGTGCATCCCGTCCTCGCCTCCGACTCGGACGCCACAGGTGGCAAGAGTGTCCCTGCAGAGGGGTGCGTATTTCCATTTCCTTGTATTTTTGTGGAAATTCACAAGGACAGACCATGTTGTGTTTCATTGTTATGATATTTTTCCAATGTTTTTTCTATCAAATTCTTGACTTTCCGAAAAAATGCGATATGATAATAGGTGGAGTATAACATCGTACTCTGTGATCTTATTATGAAGGGAGTTTCCTATGATCCGTTCCTTGGATTGCTTAAAGTCCACCCCTGAGAAGAGACATACCCTTGCCGTGGCAGTGGCACAGGATGCCGAGGTCCTGTCTGCTGTAGAGGCCGCCCGTAAGTGCGGTCTGGCTGATGCCATTCTGGTGGGTGATGTAGCTGCCATCCGTCAGGTTGCCGACGAGTGCAACATTTCCCTTGAGCCCTATACTCTGGTTCAGGCCGAGGACAAGGTCGATGCCTGCCGTCAGGCTGTAACCTTTGTCCGTAAGGGCGAGGCCGATGTACTGATGAAGGGCCTTGTAGATACCTCCGTGGTACTCAAGCAGGTTCTCAATGCAGAATACGGTCTGCGTACCGGCAGAACCTTGTCCCACGTTGCTGTGTTTGAGGTCCCCAATTTCGACCGTCTTCTTCTGCTGACGGATGCTGCCATGAACATTGCCCCGGATGTAGAGGCTAAGAAGCAGATCATCCTCAATGCCACAGACGTTGCCCACGCTCTGGGCGAGCCCGATCCCATCGTAGCCTGTGTCTGCGCTGTGGAGAAGCTCAATCCCAAGATGCCCCCCACCGTAGATGCCGACGAGCTGTCCAAGGCAGGTCTCCCCGGCTGTCAGGTGGTCGGCCCTCTGGCTCTGGACAATGCCATCTCCACCCAGGCCGCCGCACACAAGGGCATCACCGATCCCCGTGCGGGACATGCCAATATTCTGCTTATGCCGGACATTGAGGCAGGCAACATTATGTACAAGTCCCTGGTCTTCCTGGCAGGTGCAAAGAATGCAGGCATTATCGTGGGCGCAAGAGCCCCCATCGTCCTGACCTCCCGTGCCGACAGTGACGAGACCAAGCTGAATTCCATCGCTCTGGCCCTTTACGTGGCTGCCAATACCCCCAAGGAGAGATAAAGATGAAGGATTTTAGAATTTTAACCATGAACTTCGGTTCTACCTCCACCAAAGTCGCCGCTTACGAGGGAGACACCTGCGTCTGTGTCAAGGTGTTCCAGCACGATCCCAAGGAAATGACCGGCCTGCAGACTATGGAAGAGAACGCCGCCTTCCGTAAGCCCTTTATTCTGAACTATCTGGCAGAACAGAACCTGAAGCTGACGGATTTCGATGCCATCGTTGGCAGAGGCGGTCTGGTTCGCCCCCTTCAGGGCGGCACCTATGCCGTCAACGAGACCATGCTGGAAGACCTGAGAAGCTGTGCCTACGGTAAGCACGTGTGCAATCTGGGCGGCATTCTGGCCTCCGAGCTGGCTGCCGATCTGGGCATCCCCGCCTATGTGGTAGATCCCCCCGTCATTGACGAGATGACCAAGATCGCCAAGCTGTCCGGTCACCCCGACTATCCCAGACGTCCCCTGTTCCATGCCCTGAACCAGAAGGCCATTGCCAAGCGCTTTGCCTCTGAGATCGACATCCCCTACACCGACCTCAGACTCATCGTCTGTCACATGGGCGGCGGCATCACCGTCGGTGCTCACCGCAACGGACAGATCATTGATGTCAACAACGGTCTGGAGGGCGAAGGCGCCTATACCGCCGAGCGTCCCGGCACTCTGCCCGTTCTGGACGTTCTGCGTATTGCCCTCAGTGGCAAGTACGGCACCACCTATGAGGAGCTCCGCCATCACTTCAGCTTCGACTGCGGTCTGCAGGGCTACACCGGCACCAACAACGGCAAGGAGATCGGCGACCGCATCAAGAACGGCGATGCCAAGGCCGAGCTTGCCTTCCGTGGCATGGCCTATCAGGTGGCCAAGGAGATCGGTGCTATGGCAACCGTCCTCCAGGGCAAGGTAGATGCCATTCTGCTCACCGGTGGCTTTGCCAACAGCAAGCTGCTCATGCACTGGATCGAAGAGAATGTCCACTTCATCGCCCCCGTACATATTTATCCCGGTGAGGATGAGATGCTTTCCATGGCTCAGGGTGCCATCCGTGTCCTGAACGGTGAGGAAGAAGTGCAGGTATATCAATGAACAAGCGCATCCAAATTATCACAGGTCACTACGGCAGCGGCAAGACGGAATTCGCCGTGAACCTTGCCCTCCGCCTTGCACAGGAGGGTAAGAAGACCGCCCTTGCCGACCTGGATATCGTCAATCCCTATTTCCGTTCCTTTGAGCAGGCCGCCAGATTGGAAAATGCCGGGATCAAGGTCATCGTGACCTCCTGCGGCGGTGTGGCGGATATCCCTGCTCTGAACCCCGCTGTGCTGTCCATTTTCCAGGATCGCTCCTACACAGGTGTTCTGGATATCGGCGGCGACCCCATCGGAGCAAGGGTTTTGGCCCGTTTTGCTCCCTATCTTGCAAAGGAAGAGTTTGATCTTCTTTTCGTTCTCAATGCCAACCGCCCGGAAACCGGCACAGCGGAAAAGGCCCTTGCCTACCTCCGTGCCATCGAATTCGAGTGTAAGCAGAAGGCTACCGGCATTGTGAACAACACCCATCTTTGTGCGCAAACCACCCCCGAAGAGGTTCTCAAGGGGGCGGCACTGGCGCAGGAGCTGTCAGAAATGACAGGACTGCCCACCGTATATCACGCAGTCCATCGGCGCTTTGTTCCCGCCCTGCAGGGACAGCTTGCCGAAGCTGTGCTTCCCTTGGAAATTTATATGAAAAAGCCTTGGGAAATCACCAATAGTGAGGAGGAAGAATTACTATGGCAGGATTAGTCACTTTCCGCCAGGACAGATGTAAGGGCTGTGAGCTTTGCGCCCTTGTCTGCCCCAAGAACATCATCATCATGGATGAGACCGTCACCAACCGCAAGGGCTACCACCCCGCGGCTGTCCGTCCCGAAGACATGGAAAAATGCATCGGTTGCGGTAGCTGTGCCAAGATGTGCCCGGATTCCATTATCACCGTAGAAAGACTGTAAGGAGGAACTATGGCAAAAGAACTTTGGAAAGGCAATGAAGCCATTGCCGAGGCCGCCATTCGTGCAGGCTGTAAATATTTCTTCGGTTACCCCATTACCCCTCAGAACGAGATCCCCGAATATCTGTCTCTCCACCTGCCTCAGATCGGAGGATGCTTCCTTCAGGCTGAGAGTGAGGTTGCCGCCATCAACATGATCTATGGCGCAGCAGGCTGCGGCAAGCGTGTTATGACCTCCTCCTCTTCTCCCGGAATTTCTCTGAAGCAGGAAGGCATTACCTATATGTGCGGTGCAGAGCTTCCCGCCGTTATCGTCAACATGATGCGCGGCGGCCCCGGTCTTGGCACCATTCAGCCTGCACAGGGCGACTACTATCAGGCTACCCGTGGCGGCGGCAACGGTGACTACCGTCATCTGGTCTATGCTCCCGCTACCATTCAGGAGGCCGCTGACTATGTGCAGAAGGCTTTCGACGTAGCCGACTACTACCGCAACCCCGTTATGATCCTTGCAGACGGCATGATCGGCCAGATGATGGAAGCCATCGAATGGAGAGAAATGCCCAAGCGTGAGCTCCCCGAGAAGACCTGGGCCACCACCGGCACCAAGGGCGAGCGCAAGCCCAATGTCATCAACTCCCTGTACATTGACCCCAACCTCTGCGCTGACCACAACGACCGTCTGGCAAAGAAGTATGCCGCTATGGAAGAGAACGAGGTTCTCTTCGAGGAATACAACACCGAGAACTGCGAAGTTCTCTTCGTTGCCTACGGCACTCCTTCCCGTATCGCCCGTGCCGCCATCCGTCAGCTGGAGAAGGAAGGCATCAAGGCAGGTCTGCTCCGTCCCATTACCCTGTGGCCCTTCCCCTCTAAGGCTCTGAAGGCTGCTGCAGATCAGGCAAGCGTAAAGGCTGTCGTGGATGTTGAGCTGAGCATGGGACAGATGATCGACGACGTTAAGATCGCCCTGGAGGGCTGCAAGCCCGTTGCCTTCGTCGGTAAGGCAGGCGGCGTCGTTCCCACACCGGCAGAGGTTTGTGCCGCTGCCAAGGCTGCAATCGGGAGGTAAGAAACATGGCTATTGTATATCAGAAATCCAAGGGCCTGACAGATGCGGAGCTCCACTATTGCCCCGGCTGTACCCACGGTATCGTTCATAAGTTAGTTGCAGAGACTCTGGAAGAGATGGGTGTTCTGGGTCAGACCATCGGTGTTGCTCCCGTTGGCTGCTCCGTTTTCGCCTATAACTACTTCAACTGTGACATGCACGAGGCTGCCCACGGCAGAGCTCCTGCTGTTGCTACCGGCATCAAGCGTGTCTCCGATCCCGGCACCATCGTATTCACCTATCAGGGTGACGGTGACCTGGCCGCTATCGGTACTGCCGAGGTCATCCACGCCGCTATGCGCGGTGAGAAGTTCACCACCATTTTCATCAACAATGCCATTTACGGCATGACCGGCGGTCAGATGGCTCCCACCACCCTGGTCGGACAGAAGGCCACCACCGCTCCCATGGGCAGACAGCAGGATCACTACGGCTCCCCCATCCGCATGAGTGAGATCATCTCCACTCTGGAAGGCTGTGCCTACGCTACCCGTGTTTCCGTCCATGATATTCCCAACCTGAACAAGGCAAAGAAGGCCATCCAGAAGGCATTCCGTATGCAGCAGGAAGGCAAGGGCTTCACCTTCGTCGAGGTTCTGGCTTGCTGTCCCACCAACTGGGGCAAGACTCCCGCCGCCTCCATCGAATGGCTGAAGGAGAACATGATCCCCTACTTCCCCCTGGGTGTATATAAGGATATCGAGGGAGGTGCCAAATAATGACTAACGAAATTATGATCGCAGGCTTTGGCGGTCAGGGTGTTATGGCCATCGGCAAGACCCTGGCTGAGGCAGGCATGAAGGAAGGCAAGGATGTTTCCTGGCTGCCCTCCTACGGCCCCGAGATGCGTGGCGGCACAGCCAACTGCTGTGTTGTTCTCTCCGAAGAGCCCATTGTCAGCCCCATCGTTTTAGAGCCCACCGAGCTCATCGCTATGAATCTGCCCTCCCTTCTGAAGTTTGAGCCCACTGTGGCACAGGGCGGCACCATTTTCGTCAACAGCTCCATCATTACCGAGAAGGTACAGCGTGAAGACGTCCGTGCCATCTACGTTCCCTGTCTGGAGATCGCCCAGGAGCTGGGCAATCTGAAGGTCGCCAACATGGTCATGCTGGGCGCCTACATTCAGGCCATGGGCAACCTTGGTGTAGAGACCATCAAGGAAATGCTGGTTCACATGTTCACCGGCCCCAAGGCAAAGCTTGTTGACCTGAACATCGAAGCTCTCCGTCGCGGAGCAGCCTGCGTACAATAAGTAAGTTTGAGAAAGGAGAAGCATCATGCTTCCTGAAATCAAGATCATCAAGACCGAGAACCCCAAGGCTAAGCCCACCGACGAGTCTACCCTGGGCTTCGGCAAGACCTTCTCCGATCA
The DNA here is from genome assembly GCA_017391305.1 of Oscillospiraceae bacterium. Taxonomy (GTDB): domain Bacteria; phylum Bacillota; class Clostridia; order Oscillospirales; family Oscillospiraceae; genus JAZOXB01. The sequence goes on from JAFOZC010000103.1 coordinate 5,820, forward strand.
CATGTTTATGATCGAGTACGACGAGGGACAGGGCTGGCACGATGCCCGCATCGTCCCCTACGGCCCCATCCCCCTTTATCCCGCAGCTCCCGTGCTCCACTACGCACAGGAGATCTTTGAGGGTCTGAAGGCCTACCGTCGCACTGACGGAAACGGCATCCAGCTCTTCCGCCCGGAAGAGAATGCCAAGCGTATGAACAACAGTGCAGAGCGTATGTGCATGCCCACCTTGGATGTGGACTATCAGGTTGCCGCTATGAAGGCTCTGGTCAAGGTCGAGGAGGAGTGGGTCCCCCACCGTCCCGGCACTTCCCTGTACCTCCGCCCCACCATGATCGCCACCGGCAATGAGCTGGGTGTACATCCCTCCAAGCACTATCTGTACTACATCATCTGCGCCCCCTCCGGTGCTTACTACAAGAACGGCATGGCTCCCGTCCGCATCCGTATCGAGGATCGCTATGTCCGTGCTGTCCGTGGCGGTATCGGCGCCTGCAAGACCGGCGGCAACTACGCCGCTTCCCTGAAGGCCGGTGCAGAGGCCGCAAAGGACGGCTTCGACCAGGTCCTGTGGCTGGACGGCAGAGAGAACCGCTATGTCCAGGAGGTCGGTGCCATGAACATGATGTTCGTCATTGACGGCAAGCTCATGACCGCCCCCATCGAGGACTGCATCCTCCCCGGCATCACCCGCAAGAGCATTATGCAGCTTGCCGCCGACAAGGGCATGATCGTGGAAGAGCGCCCCATTGACATTGCCGAGATCTTCGAGGCATACGAGAAGGGTACTCTCACCGAGGCCTTCGGTACCGGCACTGCGGCTGTTATCTCCCCCGTTGGTGAGATGTGCTACAAGGATCGCTCCATGAAGCTCTCCGGCGGCAAGATCGGCCCCGTGGCTCAGGCCATGTATGACACTCTCGTGGGCATCCAGACCGGTGCAGTGGAAGATCCCTACAACTGGACTACCCCTGTTTAAGTCCGAGAGAAAACGAAAGGAAAGAGAGGGAGACCACCATGTACGAAAGTGAAGAATACCTGTTTTGTAGGAATCTCATGGCCCCGGAGGAGCATATCCTCTGGCACGGCAAGCCTGAGCCCGGCAGAATTTTCACAGGACAAGACGTTTTTATGATCCCCTTCTCCCTGCTCTGGTGTGGCTTTGCCATCTTCTGGACGGTGGGTGCATCCTCCGCAGGAGGATTCTTCGGACTCTTCGGGATCCCCTTTGTTCTGGTGGGCTTGTATATGGTCTTCGGCCGCTTCATTCATAGGGCCTATTTACAAAAGAACAGCTACTATGTCATCACCAACAAGCGGATCTATCGCCGCAGAGGAAAGAAGATCGACTTCCTGTCCGCCGCTTCCATGCCCCCCTATCAGTGTGTCATCCACAAGAACGGCTGTGGCTCTATCTATTTCCAGGATATGACCGTCTACAGCAGACGTGGCTACCGCACTACCGTAGGCTATGGAAACGCCATGAGCCCCTCCCAAGGCTTCACCCTCGACAACCTCTCCGACATCGGCAAAGTCCAGCAAGCCATCGAGCAAATGCAACCCTGATCCCAAATCCCCGAACCCCAATACCACCCCCCACAGGGCTGCCCA
>JAFOZC010000012.1 GCA_017391305.1 Oscillospiraceae bacterium
CCCTGGAAGCCGGGGAGGCGGTAGGTGTCACAGCCGGGGATCACACGCTTGGTGGGATACAGGGAAGCAACAGTCTGCACGCCCACACCGCAGGACAGGACCAGAATGGTCTCGGCTTCCTCAAGCTGTGCTGCAAAACGGCTGAGCCGCTGCTTGAGAAGCTCCTCGTTGCAGATATAATCGGTGGTCAGAGCGCCGATGGCGAGGCCCTCGGCGGTCAGCTCCTTGACCAGCTCCTCTGCTTCCTTCTCCGGGAAGCGGAGCTCCTTACAGCCGTGGCACAGGAGCAGGAAGGTCTTACCCTTCAGCTGGGTCTTCAGCAATTCTTTGTTCTTCAGTTCGGTAATTAACATATTACTTCAGCCCCCTTACTCCGTTTTTGCCCATCTTGATCATGGTGACCAGAGGCAGCTTGGAAGAGCAGATATATTCACAGCAGCGGCATTCCATGCAGTCCATGATCTTCATGTCCTTGCAGCTCTGCCAATCCTGTGTACTTGCGAACTTGTAATACCACAGAGGCTTCAGCTCCATGGGGCAGACATCCACACAGCGACCGCACTTGATGCATTCCTGTGCCTCGGGCTCGTCCTTGTCGATGGCAATGATGCCGTTGGAGCCCTTCATAATGGGAGTATCTAAGGTGGTCTGGGGGAAGCCCATCATGGGGCCGCCTGCCTTGACCAGAACATTGTCACCCTTGATACCGCCGCAGGCCTCCACCAGAGCGGAAGCGGAGGTACCGATACGGACGACGAAGTTCTTGGGCTCGGGGATGTACTTGCCGGTGACGGTGGTCACACGCTCGATGAGGGGCATGCCGGTCTTGATGGCATCGGCAATGGCCTTGGCGGTGGAGACGTTGCTGACGCAAGCCCCTACATCCGCAGGCAGACCGCCGCTGGGAACACTGCGACCCATAGCACGCTTAATGAGCATCTTTTCGCCGCCCTGGGGGTACTGGGTGCTGACCTCCAGCACTTCGATGCCCTCGATGTCGGCGGTCTTTTCACGGAACAGCTCGATGGCATCGGGCTTGTTCTCTTCGATCACAATAATGCCCTTGGGAGCGCTGACGCACTTCATCTCAGCCTGCAGACCGTAGATAATGTCGTCGGCATACTCCAGCAGTACTCTGTGGTCTGCGGTGAGCATGGGCTCGCACTCGCAGGCGTTAATGAGAACGGCATCAATGGGCTTGCCGGGGTTCAGCTTGACATAGGTGGGGAAGCCTGCGCCGCCCATACCGACGATACCGGCATTCTTGACGATGTCGATGATCTCGGCGGCAGTCAGCTCCTCCAGAGCCTTGTTGGACTTCACGGATTCATGAAGCTCCTCCTTGCCGTCGTTGGCAATGACCACAGACAGGCAGGTGCCACGGGTGGCATGGGGGCGATCCTCAATGGCAACAACGGTGCCGCTGACGGAGGAGTGAACGGGAGCGGAAATGAAGCCGGCTTGCTCACCGATCTTCTGACCCTTCTTCACATAGTCCCCTACATTGACAGCCGGGGTAGCGGGAGCGCCCAGATGCATGGACAGGGGAATGACCACGGTCTCGGGAACGGGGAAAAGCTCCAGAGCCTTAGCCTCTGTGGGCTCTTTGCCCTCTACGGGATGGATACCGCCGTACCAGCCGTCCAGACGGGTCTCACGAATAGATTTGACGTATTCCTGAATGAGCTTGTAGTTGACCTTGGAGTAATCTCTGAGCTGTACAGGCTGTGCGCAGAGCTCCTCCAAGCGACCCTGAGCCTCTAAACGCTCCTGGATCTTCTGCCAGGCGCAATCCTTGTCGGGGCTGACCTCGCACTTGCCGTCCTTGGCGCCGCCGCACTGACCGTTGAGCAAGCTCTTGGAGCAATCCACCACGGGGCAGATGCCGCCGGTCATGCCCAAATAGCACTGGGCGCAGGCATCACAGGTCTTCTTGGTCAGGGCCATGCCGTGATGGCCGGTGTAATTGAGGGAATCGCAGGCAGCGTACACGGGCTTGTCCAGCAGCTTGGCTACGGTCTGCACACCGAGACCGCAGGACAGTACGATGACATTCTCCGTACCCTCGGGGAGCATAAGGGCTTTGCTTGTGTGATTTTGGTTGCACAAAAAATCTGCCCTGACAGAACCGGTGATGTTCTTGTCCAAACCGGCAGCCAGGCTCAGTACGCTGTCCTGTTCCGGCTCTTCCATGGTCTCAAAGGCCTTGAAGCACTTGTTGCAGGAAATTACAAAGAGATTGTCCTTGTCTTCCAGCAGAGCAGAAAGCTCCTCCCAGGACTTGAGGGCATACTTGGTGTAGTTTTCCAACTCCTCACCTTCCTTGCAAAACAATTTTGTTTGAGAAATGATATCGGCAATAGGAGGGGTACACCCTCTATGCCATACATCTAATACAATATCATAAAATCTCCCCTATTTCAAGTGTCTGTTACAGGAAAAGACAGCAAAAATGAAAATGAGTCATGAGTTATGAGTGATGAACGATGAGTTAAGTCTTAGAATGTTGCTGTAATACTTGACAAAGCCATTCGCTAATGGTAGAATGAAATGGAAGCTACCATCCAATTCTAAAATCGGTAGCTTCAAACAATCAGAAAGGATGGTAAATTTTATAATGCGAACGAAAGTACTTTGTTTCTTATTGACCCTTTCCCTGATCTTAGGGATCGTATCCCCCTCTCTGCAGGCGCAGGCTGCACAGGTGGAAGATGCACAACTGCAGACTCCCCCGGCTACTCGACAGACAGATCCGGACAAGGCAGAATATGACATCGTCTATCCTCTGCCCGACGGAGAACTGCGCTTTCACAGTGCCAGCGGAACCATTGTCTTCGGAAATGGCAGTGGTGTACTGAATGTTCCCGAGAGCATTGAGGGACACGCTGTGACCGCCATCGGATACCATGCCTTTTCGGGCACAGAATCCGTGAATGCACGGTTTGAAGAGATCCATTTACCCGACAGCATCACACATATCGGTGTGGCAGCATTTTACTGGAATCCCTCACTGGTATCCATCAGCTTCCCTGCGCATCTGGAGGTCATTCCTCCCGATGCTCTGTATCGGTGTAACAGGCTAAGTCAGATCCTGTGGCCGGAATCCCTGAAGGAGATCGGTGAATATGCCTTTGGCAATATCAACGGTTCTCAGACTCTGAACATCCCCGAGGGTGTGGAACGGATCGGCGTTGCAGCCTTTGTCGCTTGCTTCTATCTTACAGAGATCACCCTTCCGGAAAGCCTTGTGGAAATCGGGCAATCCGCATTCTGGGAATGCGAAAAGCTGAAGCAACTGGAGCTGCCCCAGAGCTTGAGGGAAGTTCCTGAAAATCTGTGCTATGAATGTACCGCACTGGAGCAGGTAAAGCTTCCCGATCAGACAAAGGTCATTGGCGACTCTGCCTTCAGCGGTTGCAAATCCCTTTCTACCATTACCCTGCCTTCCACTGTGCAAAGCATTGAGGCTTACGCCTTTCAGGGCTGCCCCTTTACAGAGTTGAGCCTTCCCGCAAGCCTTACAAGCATCGGTGACAGAGCATTTAACGCAAATCGCCTGACCGCAGTAGATCTTCCCGACAGCCTTTGCTCCCTGGGTAGCGGTGCTTTTGCCAGTACGACCCTTTCTTTGGAAGAAGAGGGTCTTTGCAAGTATCTTGACGGCTGGGTGGTATCCATGCTCAGAAAAGGCAACGGCACCTACACCGTGCGTAAGGGTACAGTAGGTATCGCAAAGAATGTCATTGGGTTTCAGCATGCTGCCGACTATCCGGATCATTTTGTGAACACCCTTAAGCTCCCTGCCTCCCTACAGCATATGGATCAGAGCTGTTTCTACGATGCAAGCCAGCTATACAACCTGACGGTAGCAAAGGAGAATCCCTTCTTTGCCGTACAAGACAACATCCTCTATACAAAGGATTTTAGCGAAATGATCCTCTGCCCCGGAGTGGTGAATGCAGGGGCGCTGAAGCTTCCCGAGTCCCTCCGTCGTATTGGGGAGAAAGCCTTTTCCCATAACAGCGGAACCTATCGCTTGTGTTTGCCTGAGACAGTGGAGGAGATCGGTAAGTACGCCTTTTACCTATCCGATCTGAAGTATATCCGATTTGGCACAGGCTTAAAAAGAATTGAAGCCGGCGCCTTTTACTGTTGTAAACTGACCACACTGACCCTGCCCGACGGATTGGAGTACATCGGAGATTCTGCTTTCAGTCGTTGCGATCTGGTTCACTTGGATCTGGGTCATGGACTACGGGAAATCGGCGCAGAGGCATTTTCCTATAATTCCCATCTGCGGAAGCTTTCCGTCCCTGCCTCTGTGGAGGTTCTGGGTGAGGCGTCCTTCTTTGGTTGCCGCAGCTTAGAGAGCGTGCGGTTTTGGGGAGATGCTCCGGAGCTTGGGATCTGCGTATTCTACGAGAGTCCCAACGGTTCTACCTATCGCCCTTATGGTATACCGTGGTATCGCGTAATAGAAGGATTGACCCTGCAACACAGCGGCGGCAACGGTTGGGATGCGGTGAAAGAATATCCTACAGCTCTCTGGAAAGCACCTACGGTGCAAAAGTTTAACGATGTTTCTTCCTCTGCATGGTATGCAGAGGCCGTGGACTATGCTGTCAGAGAAGGCCTCATGTACGGTGTAGGCGGTGGCAAGTTTGATCCTGAAGAACCCATGACCAGAGCCATGGTTGTTACGGTACTCTGGCGACTTATGAATGGACGGGGTGGCTACGCATCCTCCATTGCTCATATTCAGGATGTAAAGCCCGGACAGTGGTATTCCGAAGCTGTAGGCTGGGCTGTTTGCAATGGCATTGTTAAAGGCACAGATTCCACTCACTTCTCTCCCAACGATCCTGTGACCCGAGAGCAGTTGGTCACCATTTTGTACCGAGTTGTCAACAATTACGCTTACGATGCCTCCGACAAGGCAAATTTGGATTCCTTCCCCGACCGTGGCTCTGTCAGTCGCTATGCTACACAAGCCCTGCAGTGGGCAGTGGGTAGCGCTGTAATTTGCGGTGTCACCACCGGCGGTGTAGTATATCTCCGTCCTCAGAACTCCGCCACCCGCGCCCAAGTGGCTGCGATTTTCATGCGTTTTATTGAAGACATTATGAAATGACCCCAATGCATTTCAGTACATTTTTTCAGCTAAGCAAAAGACAATCAAGGGAGCGACCCTGTTTGGGGTCGCTCCCTTTTTAAACCCCTACACCCACTGTAGGAGCGAAGCAATATCCTCGCCCGAGCAAGGCAGGCACTGTCATAATACTGTTTCTTGATAAAATGGTTTATTTTCCCGTTTTGTTGTGGACGAAGACAGAACGGCCGGCGGTGCTTGTGGCGCTTGTGTCGATCCTTTGACCATCGAAAACAGGAGTGCCGTTGATCCAGACCTTGCGGATGCCGAAGGAGCGGGCTTGGTCGGGAGTTGCATTTTTAATTTCTTCCTCGTTGAAGACTGTCAGATCTGCGAAATATCCCGGACGGATCAAGCCCCGTTCCGGGAGGCTGAAGCGTTGGGCAGTGGCACCCGTCATACGGTGGATGGTGTTTTCCATACTGTCCCCCAGACCCAAGAGAGAGTCCCGCAGGAATTTGGGGAAGCAGTCATACACAGCGGGATTCTGTATCCCCTGATCCTCTACCCATGCATCGGTCATGTAAAGGCAACGGGGATCCTTTTCAAATTCGTGGATGATCTCCGGGGTGGTATAGGGCCCCATATTGACCCGTCCCTTGAAATTGCTCTTTTCGCAGAGCATGAGATAGGCATTCAGATCGCTGAGGCCTTCCTCTTTGGCAATTTGATGGACGGTCTTCCCCTCGTACTTCTCGTAGCCCTCTCCGATATAGGCGATCTCAATGTCCTTGAAGCCAAAGCCAAGGAGCAGGCTGGATGCCCACACCAAGACACTGAGCTTTACACGGGTCAGGGGCTTTTTCCGTTCCTCGGGGCTCATGGCCTGATACCACGCAGGGAGGATCACCGTAATGACAGACACACCCAAGGTCTCGTTGTAAATATCGAACATCATATCAATGCCCTGCGCACGAAGCTCCTCCACGATTTTCAGGAAAGGCTCCTTGTCTCGGAAGGACCGCCGTCCCACAAAAATGGCATGGGAATAGTGGAGCTTGGTCTTCGTCCCCCTTACTACCTCTGCCAGTTCATCTACCGCACGGAGGAGATGGGAGCGTCCCAGAAGCTCAGGATAGGACATGGAAACCGCAGAACTGGCTCTGGGATGGACAGTCAGGGGACGGTCATACTTTTCACAAAGCTTAGCGACCTTTTTCAGTTCCTCTGTCCGGGCATAAAGTCCCGGATCGTACATGAGACCCAGAGAAATACCGGCGGCTCCCTGCTGTAAAGCTTCCTCAAGGGTGTCCAGCATTTCCTTTTCCTCCGTAGGGCTTAAGTTTTGACTTGTACTGCCGGAGGCGCTTGCACGGGCGGTACAATGTCCTGCGAGAACTGCCAGATTGCAGGGCATTTTCCCATCCAAGGCGGTCAAAAAGTCCCGAACAGATCCCATGGGTTCCACGCAATCACGGAAGAAAAACAGCCCTCCACCGATTTTTTCCCTATGTGGCGTGTCGTCGGAAAAGCCTGTAGCGGACAGACCGCAGTTGCCGGACACGAAGGTGGTGATCCCCTGCTTGATGAAGGGATAGAAATACTTCCCCGCATCCTTCCGCAGAGCGAACCAGTCATTGTGGGAATGGGCATCAATAAAACCGGGTGCTAGGGACAGCCCGCCCAGATCCACAACCTCACAGTCGGCACCTACGGAGATATGCTCTGCCACCTTGACAATACGATCCCCACAGATCAGCACATCCCCCACGAAGGAAGATGCACCGCTACCGTCATAAATCTTTGCATTTTTTAACAGGCTTTGTTTCTGAATTTCTACCGGATTTGCCATATTCACCCCTCCTTATACCTATCCTACCACGCACAGTCAAAAAAATCAATTCCTATTTCCTCAGAAAACCATAGGAAAGTCATCAGCAGGGGACAGGACAGGGGACGGTTCTGTGTCCTGCATTCAAACTTCGGACAACAGATTCCGATGTCAGAAGCCAAATCTATGAGATGTATCAAACAAAAGAGGATGGCTCTTTCCACGGGGCCGGCAAGCAGAAATCTGTTGACGGACACCCGAATTACGAAGCATCACCATCCTCTGGTGGTACTATAACACAAGAAAACGGTGATGTCAAGGACGATGTTCAAAATCAGCTTTGAACGTTTGCAGGACAGGGGGACGGTTCTGTGTCCTGCCTACTTTCGACATTAACAGGACAGGGGACGGTTCTGTGTCCTTCCTACTTTCGACATTAAAATATAAGAAGTTTTTAGCAATTCGTATATAAAACCATAACTATTCACATCAAGACAGAGAACCATCCCCCTGTCCTGCTGAAGTTTATAGAACATAAAAAAAGCCCCAAACAGAGTATGACAGATAAACCTGCCTCCACGGCTCCTGACGGAGATGTTTGGGACGATGATATACTAACAGATGATCTGACATCTGTCAAGCAGAATTTTTCTGTTGATGATGAAGCCTATCTCAGTGCAGTAGCAGGACAGGGGACGGTTCTGCGTCCTGCCTACTTTCGACATTAAAATATAAGAAATCTTTAGCAATTCGTATATAAAACCATAACTTTTCACATCAAGACAGAGAACATCCCCTCGCGAAGAAACTACGCAGCTAAACAAGGAACCGGAAAAAGTCGAACATATCCCTAATAAAATAGTCTCCGGTTCATTAGGACTTCCTCATCCCGATATGATTGCTTCTCTTCCGGCTAAAAATGGGAAGATAACGCCCCTTAACCGTTTCTTGAGCATGATCTGTAGATAAACCTCGGCGATAGCCATCTTGTCATCCACATTGCACAGATGTCGGTGGGTGTCAAGGGCGCCCCGTTCCCGGAATACGGTATTGACAACAGAATCCTGCAAATGTATAATAAATATGTAGAATAATATCCACCTGAGAAAGGAGCATGGGCATGGAAACAGAGCGGACACTGTCTTATCGGGTGTTCAGGTTTGAGAATCCTTTCCGTTCATTGCTGTATGTCTTTTTTTTCCTTCCGCTTATGGCTATCATTATGTTCCCTCTGTCGCTCCTGCTCACATGGTGGTTCCCTACAGTGGACAGGGCGGTATGGATCGGCGCACCCTGCTATCTTTACATGCTCTTTGGCTTGGCTCACGTGATCTTTCAGTGCCACAGGATCCTTTTATCCAAGGATCGCATCTTAATCACCTGGTGCGGAATACGGCTCAAATCCATACGCCCCGAGGATCTGAAGCTCCTATGCGCAGTGGGTGATGAATGGAATGATCGCCTATGCCTCTCCTGCTATACCACCGAAGAGCTGGCCCGGATGGAAGAAGCTTCTATGCAACGGAATTGGATCACACGGCATGAGATCCCCTTTCTGAAGCGACAGCCCAATCACGAGAACCGCTTGGCGCGGAAGCATCTTCTTCGATCCGGCAAAAAGGCCTTCCTGATCCTGCAGAAAAAGAAACTTGCATTTCTTCCTATGCGGATGGAAGTGTTGGATCAGCTTCGGGGGCTGTATCCCCGGCTTCCCTATAAAAACTATACGGAATGTAAAAAATATCGGGAAAACCTCTACGGGGACAAGGACGAGCGCCTCAGCGCATACAGCGAAGATCCCTTCTTTCACCCGGAGATCCGGGAGGATCGGATCCTGTATTACAGCGGTAAGACGCTGAAAAGAACCGTGCCCCTCACGCAGATCCGATCCGTTGTTCGCATAGATCTGTTCATGGTTCAGCACAGACATGCGCCCCATCATATGCCCCTGCTGTTTTTGTCTGAACTGTCTATAGAGCAGATGTCGGAGCGGTCTCGCTTACATCAAGGATCTACGGCTCTGAGAGCATATTGCTATGCTTATGACCGTGGAATGCGTTGGCGGATCACGAGCCCGGACTGCTGTAATCTCCCCTGTACGGAAGAAATGATCCATCAATTACAGGCACTGTGCCCCGATGTCCAATGGCTGGATCTGTCAGACCGTTGGCTTACCGACTCCCCCTGTGCATCTGCCCATCTGCAAGGGAATATGTAACTGTAACGGAATATGTAAAAGGTGTGTTGCCCATAAAGCAACACACCTTTTTGCTTGTCAATGTCAACTTTCTGCTTTCAACTGCTTCGGGTCTTCTCCCGCTTTGTAGGGTACTACCGCCGCCGGGACTACTTGGGAGGCGGGGCCGGCGTGGGTGTATTGGTCATCGAAGAAAATGTGGGCGCCGAAGGCGGAGAGCACATCCCGTTTTTCCACCCCGCCTAAGAAGAAGGCTTCGTCCACTCTTACACCCCAGCGGCGGAGGGTCTTAATGGCACGTTCGTGAGCAGGGGCGCTGCGGGCGGTGACCAGGGCGGTACGAATGGGGGCGCTGTCCCCGTCGGGGTAGCATTCCTGGATATGGGCAAGGGTCTTGAGGAAATTGGCAAAGGGGCCTTCCTTCATGGGCTCGTCTGCCTTTTCCCGTTCGTGGGCGGCAAAGGCCTCCAAGCCCTCCTGCTGGTAGATCCGCTCGGAATCACTGCTGAACAGCACCGCATCTCCGTCGAAGGCAATGCGGATCTGGGATACGGAATGTTCCCGTTCATAGTTCCCTTCTGTCAGGATCACACCTGCGGCAATGCCGTTATCGATGGCCTGTTGCACATCCGGGCGGTAGGCAGACAGGAAAAGGTCTGTGCGGAAGGGCTGTAAATAGGGGGCAATGGGCGCTCCGCCCGTCAAAGCCGCTCGGCAAATATCCAGCTTGTAGTGTTCAATGGAATGGAAGATCCGTAAACTGGTGTTGGGGCTGTTGCGGCTCATGACGATGACCTCTACCAAGCGACCGTCCTCTCTCAGACGGTTCAAGCCCAGAAAGGCCTCGATGAGCCCATAGGCAGAGCCTTTTTGGAGAACCTGCTTCTCATGACGGATCTGGTAGTCCTCATAGGCCCCTACCCCTTTCTCCTCAAAGATCCGATTCTCATACTCCAAATCAAACAAAGCCCGTGACCCGATCCCAATCACCAGAGGCTCCGTTAAATCATATGCCATAGGATTTCCCTCTCTTTCTCTATATGTAAGCCCTTGTCCCAACGCACCCATATTCCGATTTGTCGCTCCCGACCGTCGCACAAATCGGAATAATGAAGAATGAATGATGAAGGATGAAGAATGAATAATTTCGGTGTCGGCTACGCCGAAAATTGAAAAAATGGGTGTAATTCCTATGGCGAAGCCATTATTTTAAATCCATCCCGAAGGGATACAATGCGGTGTACCCAATGTCAAGGACAATTTTTAAAAGATAAAAGAATAATGCAAAAAAGTGTGGTATAATAGAAATGCTTTACCATTCCGGAGGATAGTGCAA
>JAFOZC010000013.1 GCA_017391305.1 Oscillospiraceae bacterium
AACGGGAGATCCTTGCCAAGGGACGGGACTTTATCGTCCTCCCGGGCGCAATGGACAGCGTTCGCAAGGAGCTTCCCTTGGGGCAATTTGAGCTCTGCGCCCCCATTCCGGAAATGGATCTGGTCATTGCCCACGAAAACCGCCTCTGGGGCTGTCGTTATGGCTTGAACCGCCAAGGGGAATTTGTCAATGAGATCTATGCCTCCAAGTTAGGGGATTTCTGCGCCTGGTCCGTGTTCCGTGGACTTTCTACGGATAGTTACGTTGCATCTGTAGGCATGGAAGGGCCTTTTACCGGCTGCGCCGTGGTGGGTGGCAGTCCTGTTTTTTTCAAAGAAAACAGCCTCCATCGGATCTACGGCACAAGACCTGCCAATTTCCGCATCCAGAGCATTCCCTGCAGTGGGGTTCGTCCCGGTTGTGAAAACAGCTTGGCTATGGTGGCAGATCGGCTGTTCTATCATGGCAGAGACGGCTTCTGCATCTATGACGGCTCGCTTCCCATGCCCTTTGGGGAAGAAATCGACCACCGCAGGCTGAAAAACTCCGTGGCAGGGGGGCTCGGAGAATACTATTACATTGCAGGAGAAGAGGGAGAAAAGCCGGTGCTTCTGGTCTATGACAGCAAGCGAAGGCTTTGGCACAGGGAGGATTCTCCCGGCATTGCCGCCTTCTGTACCGTGAAGGATCGCTTGTATTTCACAGGGAAGGAAAAAGGCCTCTTCACCACCGCACCTGTAGAGGGAGAGGCAAGGGAAGGACTTGTAAAATGGCACGCCACAGGGCCTGTGATCTCCTCGGAGCTTATGGAAAGCTGTTATTTGGCAGGAATTTCTTTGAACCTGTCTATGGAAACAAATGCCACCTTACATATTCTTGCACAATATGATTCCTCCGGCACTTGGGAAAGTCTGGGCAGCCTGCAAAACTGTCGGCTTCGGGCAAAGGAGCTTCCCCTGAGACCACGGCGCTGTGACCATTTACAGTTGCGTTTGGAGGGCAGGGGAGAGGTGCTTCTCCACGGGCTTTCCCTGATTTTAGAGGTGGAGGGACGCTCATGAGATTGGAACGACCTCCTGTGAATCGAGAGGGGGAGCTTGCGGCTCGTTTGGCGGCTTTGGAGTCCTACCTGTACCGTCTGGTGCTGGAGCTGGAGGTGGCATTGGAAAATTTAGAAGAAAAAGGAGAGAATACACTTGAGTAGATCCTACGATCCCAAGAAGGATTATCAGGCTCTCATGGATCAGGCCGCCGCCGAAGGGGACTATACCACCGCGGCGCTCTATGAGGAGAAGCGCAATGCCAAGATCCAAGGCGAGGGTCTGGAATACGGACAAAGTCATGTTTACGAGGCATATTTGCCCAAAAATACTGCAAAAGAAATGGAAGATATTTTCAAAAAAATCCATGAACGACAGCCCTTTTCCTATGATTTCCGAACGGATAAGCTCTATGAGCAGTACCGTGATTTTTACAGCAAACGGGGAAAGGCCGCTATGGAGGATGCCCGGGGACAGGCGGCGGCGCTGACGGGAGGCTACGGAAATTCCTATGCCGAGACCTTGGCAAAGCAGGCCTATTCCGAGGAAATGGAGGCCTTAGACGACCGTGTGGGCGAGCTCTACGATCGGGCGCTGGAGGCATACGATCGAGAGGGGAAGGCTCTGGAAGCGCAATATGACAGGGCATCCCGTGAGCTGGAGCGCAGATCAGGGCTTGCTCGTGATCTGGATGAGCAAGAGGCCGCCGAGAAGCGGGATGAGGAGGAAAAGGCCTACGCTCTGGCGCTGAAGATGCTGTCCCAAGGCCTCATGCCCTCCAAGAAGGTTCTGGAACAGTCCGGCTTGACCCATGAGGATGCCAAGGCAATGTATGATGCCAATCGCCCAACCTCTTCCTACAGCTCCGGCAGTGGAGGTGGCTCCGGCAGTGGGGGTAGCTCCGGCAGTGGGGGTGGCTCCGGCAAGGGAAGCAGCTCCGGAAGCGGAAGCGGCTCCGGAAGCGGAAGCACATCCGGCAGCGGAAGCAGCTCCGGCAGCGGCGGCAAGGGATCGAACAAGTACAGCGGTTCCGGCAATCAGAACAACAGCTCCTCCACAGGCAGCTCCACGACAGGAAGCTCCTCCACAGGCAGTTCTGCTACAGGAAGCTCCGCCGCCGGTGGCAAAACCCTTAGTAACAGCCTCTGGGACAAGCTCCGCAATGCCTATAACGCAGGAAAGAAGGCAGGTGACCTGACAGAATTCCACAGCTACCGCAGTGGCCTCAAAGCTCAGGGCTACGATGTTTCCGTATTCGACCTCTGGGCAGGGAAGACCTACGGCAGTAGCTACGATAGCGGCGAGCCCAAGCAAATCGACCGCCAAAGCGTCCTGAACCTTGGCTACGGCCCCCTAAGCGACCATCAGCTCCGCCTCCTCATCGCCCAAGGCCTAGTAGAAGAATACCCCCACGGCAACTACCTCCGCTACCGCCGAACCACCAAAACCCCCACAACCCCCGCCCCCACCCCCTACCACTAAGTTTCCAAGACCCTCCCCCAAAGCCCTACAGCTATCCCATCACCCCTCCAAAGCCCTACAGCTATATC
>JAFOZC010000014.1 GCA_017391305.1 Oscillospiraceae bacterium
CGCTGTCCGAAAGCGTTTGTGTAAAAAGACCTGAATCTGCTCCATTGGATCGGGAAGCTCCTGCAAGGCCTGCTGCCACAGTTCCTTGGGGACTCGCTTCTCATACAGGAGCTGTTTGAGTCTGCCCTCACCGTAGCCCTTTGCGATGCCGGAGCGCACGATTTGCCTTGCCGTCTCGCCGTCATCCAAAAGTCGCAGTTCCTTGAGCCTGTCCACTGCCTCACGGGCATGGGCAGGGGCTTCTCCCCTGCTTACCAGCCTGTGCTGTAGTTCCCTCTCTGTCACGGAGCTTGCGGCAATGATACGCAAAGCCCGTTCCCTTGCAGAGGCTTGGGCGGCAGTGTCTAAAAGCTTTGCCACCTCGTCCTCGGTAAGCTCCTTACCTGGGTACAAGCCCAGCTCCCCTATGACCGTGGGATAGACCAGAATGTGGGATCGGTCGGAAAAACGCAGTCGCAATTTCCCCAAAGGAGATCTTGTTTGCTCTATGGTCTCAATCTTCATTAAAATCGTCTGCAGAAACATCTGCAACCTTGGTACTGATCTTGGAATTGCCGCTTCGGCTGTAACGGAGCTGCTCCAGATGCTCTCTGACCTTCTCTGTCAGAGCGTCTGCAAGCTCGGGATGCTCCACAAGATACTGCTTGGCATTCTCTCTGCCCTGTCCGATGCGCTCCTCTCCCACAGAGAACCAGCTACCGGACTTATTGATCAGCTCCAGATCCACTGCGATGTCCAGAAGCTCACCCATACGGGAGATACCCTCGCCGTAAATGATGTCAAAGACAGCCTCACGGAAGGGAGGCGCTACCTTGTTCTTCACCACACGGACACGGGTCTTGTTGCCGATGGTCTCGCTTCCGTTCTTAATGGCCTCGACCTTACGGACATCCAGACGGACGGAGGAATAGAACTTCAGAGCGTTGCCGCCGGTAGTGGTCTCGGGGTTGCCGTACATAACACCGATCTTCATACGAAGCTGGTTGATGAAGATGACCAGACAATTGGTCTTTGCCACAGTACCTGCCAGCTTACGCAGAGCCTGGGACATCAGTCTTGCCTGCAGGCCGACGAAAGCATCGCCCATTTCACCCTCGATCTCCGCTCTGGGAGTCAAGGCGGCAACAGAGTCCAGGATCAGCACATCAATAGCGCCGGAGCGAACCAGCGTCTCGGTAATATCCAGCGCCTGCTCCCCGGTATCCGGCTGAGAAACCAGCATGGTATCGATATCCACACCGATCTGAGAAGCGTAGTAAGGATCCAGCGCATGCTCTGCATCCACGAAGGCGACCTCGCCGCCCTGTCTCTGTGCCTCTGCGGCAACGTGGAGGGCAAGGGTGGTCTTGCCGGAGGATTCCGGCCCATAGATCTCTACGATTCTGCCTCTGGGCATACCGCCGATGCCCAGAGCGGCATCCAGTGCCAGAGAGCCGGTGGGAATGGCATCTACCTGCATTTCCACACGGTCACCCAGACGCATAACGGCGCCCTTGCCGTAGCTCTTCTCGATCTGATGGAGTACGGTATTCAGGGCTTTCTTCTTATCCTCTGCAGGGGCAGGGGACTCATAAACTGTCTTCTTGCTGGCCATTTTGCTCTACCTCTCTTTTCCGGGCAAGTACCGCCCTGATAATGCCTGCGCTATCCTTACGCAGCTCTTCTATCTCATATTCTGCGGCGGTAAGCAGCTCGCAAACCGCCTCCTCCTGTCCCATGCCGAACTCAAAGCACAGATAGCCCCCCGGCATTAGGGCAGAGGTAAAATTGTCAATGATACAACGGTAAAAATCCAGACCGTCCTCTCCTCCGTAGAGTGCCAGCTCCGGCTCATAGTCACGGACGGAAGGATCCAGAAGCTCCATTTCCTCCCCTGTTACATAGGGGGGATTGGATACGATCAGGTGGAAGCTGCCTAAAAAATCTGCCGCAGGCTCTCTGACATCCACCTGTACACAGCTCACTCTTGCAGAGAGCTTCTGACTCTGGACATTGCGACGAGCCACACGGAGCGCCGGCTGGGAAATATCTGCCAAGGTCACACGGGCATCCTTCACCCGCTTTGCAAGGGCGATGCCGATACAGCCGGAGCCGGTACACAGATCCAAGATCCTGGGATTCCGATCCAAATACAGGGCCTTCTTGATCGCAAGCTCTGTGACCACCATAGTATCGTCTCTGGGGATCAGCACGTCGGGGGTGACCTCTAAGGTCATATCGTAGAAATCCCACTGCCCCAGAATGTAGGGCATAGGCTCTCCCTCTACATAGCGGCCCACATATTCCTCTGCCAGACGGCAAACCTCCTCGGTAGCATAGAGATCACGGTTGGCGATAAGCTCCTCTGCGGTTTTCCCGGAGGCGGCGCAGATCAGCTCCCGTGCCACATTGGCGGCATACTCCCCTTCCTTGGGAAGGAGCTGACGACGGGCCTCCAGATACAGGTCTGCATATTTCTTTACCACTTGTCGCTCCCCTCCTCTTCGGGTATGACGGCACTGAGGGCGGCAATGGCCACCTCGATCATGCTGTCATCGGGCTCATTGGTGGTGATCTTCTGCAACCACAGACCGGGGGCGGAAATAACCGCAGTGAAGCAATTGTCGTAGCGACCTACCATGCGGTTGATCTCATAGGCGATACCAACGACCAGAGGCAGAAGGATCAGCTTGAGAACCACACGAACCAGTGCGTTGAGGATCCCGGAGGTAAAGGTAGGTGTAATAGGTGCCAGCAAATAGCCGGCAACAGAGAACACTAAGATGGACAGGAACACCACCACAAAGAGGAAGCTGGTGCCGCAACGGGGATGGAGTCTGGTCTGCTTGCGGACATTCTCCACGGTCAGAGGCAGTCTGGCCTCATAGCAGGCAATGGTCTTGTGCTCTGCTCCGTGGTAGGCAAAGGTGCGCTTCATATCCTTCATCAGGGACATGAGGGACATATAGCCCACTAAGATCGCCACACGGATCAGACCCTCTACCAGATTGTGAACCAGCTGATTGGGGATCCAACGCTGGATGAAAGAGCCGATGAGGGAGGGAAGGACAATGAACAGACCCACAGACAGCAGGATGCCTAACACCACCGCAATGGTGATAAAGGCGCCGGAGGACAGCTTCTCTTCCAGCCAGAGATCGACCTTGGAGGGCTTCTTCTCCTCCTGAGAGGCTTCCTCTTCCTCCTCAATGGCAAGTTCTGCCGAATACATCATGGCGCTTGTTCCGGTCTTCATAGAGGTCCAGAAGTTGAACAGACCCCGAATAAAGGGGAGCTTCCGCAGGGAGAAGCCGGGGGCAGGCTGTTTCCTGTCCTCGATCTTGGTATGCAGACCCTCCTTGGTGCGGACGACTACGGCACTCTTGGCAGGGCCCAGCATCATGATGCCCTCCATCAGCGCCTGTCCGCCGATCATGGTCTTAAAATCGGTATTGTTTTCTTTTTTCATATTGCACTCCTTTCTCCTTGGGAGGCAGGGAATCATTCTGCTTCTATGGGGAGGCGAATGGTCACAAGGGTGCCGCCGCCTTCTGCATTGCCGATATCCAAAGTACCGCCGTGCATGGTGACGATCTCTTCACAGACAGCCAGACCGATGCCGTTGCCTCTGGCCTTACTGCTGCCCTTGTAGAATTTCTTTTTAATCAGAGGAAGCTCTTCCTCCGCAATGCCCGGGCCGAAGTCACGGATGCCCACCACCACAAACTCTCCGTCTGTGTGGATCTCTGCCGTGATCTTGCCCCCTTCGCCGCCGTGCTTGGCGGCATTGTCCAGAATATTCAGGAACACCTGACGCATACGGGAGGTATCACAGGGGATCTCCGGGATGTCCTCGTCATTTTCCAAATATTCCAGACGAATGGTCTCCTGCTGTAAACGGGAGCCGTACATGAAGACCGTGTCCTCGAATTCCGAACGGATGTCGCCCATAGTCACATTGAGCTTGAAGCGCCCGTCCTGCATACGGGAGAATTCCAACAGCTCCTCCACCATAGAGGTCAGTCTGCGGGACTCTCGAAGGATGATATTGAGACCTCGCCTTGCCTCTGCGGCTTCTACACTGCCCCCTGCATCCAGAAGGGTCTCGCTCCAACCGCTGATGGCGGTGAGAGGGGTTCGCAGCTCATGGGAAACAGAGGACATGAATTCCGATTGGGTCTTCTCGGACATGGCGATCTTATTGGACATGTCGTTGATGGTGTCGGACAGCTCGCCGATCTCATCATCAAACTGCCGTTTGATCTGAACCCCATATCCCCCTGCGGCAATACGCTTGGCAGTAGCGGTGATCTCGGACACAGGCGCCAGAATACTCTTGACGTAATATCTGCCGCTGGCATAGACCACGATGAGCATAAGCACCCCCACCAAGGTCACCGTCAGGGCAAACTGCATGATCTGCCGATCCACATATTTGAGACTGCTGACGTAGCGCAGGACACCGATCACCTCACCGTTGCTGTAAATGAGGGGGCTGGAAACAGAGATGATCCTCTCCCCCGTTGCCGGGTTCGTCCCGGTGAAGGAGGCAATGGTCTTGGTCTCAATGGCCTGAGCGATATCTGTGGTAGAAACGCTCTGGGAAGACAGACGGGAATAGGAGGAGGCCACGATCCTGTGGTCGGTATTGACAAATTGCAGCTCCATAACATCCTTGGACTCAAAGGTTTGGGCAAATTTCGCACAGGATTGGTAGTACTCGTTATAGCTACTGCTTAAATAGGTTTCAAAAAAACGGGTTCCGGAACGAGCCTTGGCCTCCATACCGGCCTGCATGTTGGAATAGTAGTAGGCCGCCACCATCACAGACAGGGAGGTAACGCACAACAGAACCAGCGCAAGCACAATGCTCAGGGTATTGCGGAGCCATCTGCCCTGCAGACCCTTGACACGCTTGCCGCCGAAGCTCTGATTCTTTAGCTTTTGGATCTTATTCTTCATTCCTATGATCACAGACCCCACTTGTAGCCGAAGCCCCATACGGTAGTAATATAGGTGGGGTTGGCGGTATTGTCCTCGATCTTAATACGCAGACGGCGGATATTCACGTCTACGATCTTCAGCTCGCCGTCATAATCCCTGCCCCAAACCGCAGTCAGGATATCCTCACGGGAGAGGGCTCTGCCGGGATTCTGCATAAAGAGCTGAATGATAGCATATTCCACCTGGGTCAGCTTGATCCGTCTGCCCTCCTTCTCCAAGGTGCGGTTGCGGATATTCAGGGTAAAGGGAGCATGAACCACGATCTCAGGGTCGGAATCCAGACCGCCACCGATACGGCGATAAAGGGCATCGATACGGGCGGTCAGCTCCGCAGGAGAGAAGGGCTTGGTCACATAGTCATCTGCGCCGGTCATAAGGCCGGTGACCTTGTCCATTTCCTGTGTTCTGGCGGTGAGCATGATGATGCCGATGGTCTTGTTGTTTGCACGGATATTGCGGCAAACCTCAAAGCCGTCGATGTCCGGCAGCATAATATCCAGAATGGCCACACCGATATCCGGGTGCTCCTTCAGGCGCTCCAAGGCTTCCATTCCGGTGCCTGCCTCAATGGCCTCATAGCCGGCTCGCTTCAGATTGATGACGACAAAGCTGCGAATGCTGATCTCGTCCTCAAGAATTAATACTTTTTTCACAATAATACCCCTTCCGGTTTTCTCTTTATGTTTCTCCGGTGTTCCAATCCATACGAATGAAGCAGAACATCTCGCGCAGAGCCTGCAGGCTCAAATCTACGGTTTCATCTATACGGCAGGCATAGACAATGTCGCCCTTCTGGGTCAGCTTCTGCATGCCGTGGGCATCCATGCTCCGTTCCGCCGTATCACTGTTAAAGGCTGTGAGGGCAAACAGCTCCCTGCCCTTTGTCCGATCCACAAAGCTGTAGACCTGACTGCTACCCAGACTGTAGCGGGTCACCGCCACCATATCCTGCATCCAGTGGGGGATCAGCAGATACCAGCCTGAGGAATAATTGTGGTAGGTCACGCACTTGTCTGCGGTCTGACCGTTTTCCTGTAAATTGAACCAAGTGATCAGGGACTGGTTCTCGGAATTGGGATCTCCCTGAATGGGGGCCAGAGGCTTGATCCTGGGCAGCTCGATCAGCCCGTCGGTATCAATGTCACCGCTGTAGACGTAATATTCCCGAAGGGTCTCCACAGAGAAGCCCGTATCGTCGGGAGTGATCATATTGCGGAAAACCCCACCCTTCAGGGCAAAAATATCTGTGATCAGCAGATTCTCCCCAAAGGCAGAGCCTACAAAGACCGCCGGAACATTCTGGCACATTCTGCCCTTGATGATCCGCTTGATGGCGGACACGGGAGCGGAGAGATTGCTCTCCTTGGCTCTGACCAGCTCATCCCCTGCCCAGCGGTAATACTCCGCCACACCGTTCTGGGCATCTCCGTCGGCACGGAAGGAGACGATCTCCCGACTGCCGTCGGCATCCAGATCCGCAATGACGAACTCCGCATAATGGGTGCTCATCAGCTCTGTCAGCCCCTCTTCCCGAAGAGAATAGACACTGAGCACCAAGGGGACACCCTCACCGATCTTGCGGCCTATGACGATCTCCTGCCCCGGTCTGTCATCTATGGATTCATAGAACACAGAGTCAAAGGCATAGCCTGCCCCCAAGACCTGATCCACCGGGGTGTATTTCTCCCCCTGTCTGTCAAAAACACACAGACACAGAGGCGCATCTCCCTCGGTCTTTAGGAAGACCACAGCCTCTTCCTCCCGATCACTGTCCAGATTGACCATCTGCAGGGTCTGCTGATGATCCCCGGCAGTGGGAGGGCTGTAGGCAGCCCCTTCTTCAATGAGCTTTTCAATTTCTGTTTGCAGATCATAGAAGCTCTCCGGCTGTAAAGGCACTGCGTAGAGACTTTCCGCAGGATCCATAAAACAGCCGCTCAGACCCAAGGCCAAGCCTGCGACCAGCAATAAAGCTAAGATTTTTTTCATACTTCCCTCCTATTCGGTGGGCAATTTCTCGCTAATTTCCCTATTTTGGACACTATTATATCATACTTTGTAACAAAAGTGTAGAGCTGTGACAAAATTATTTCAAAACAACATGATTTTCTCCCAGAATTCGCCCTAACTCCTGTAACATATCCTCCCGAAGGGAACAGTGTGTTCCTCTCCTGACCCCCGTGTCTGCGTAATATAGCACAGCGCGTATTTCCCCGGGGAACATGTTCAGAACCGCTCTGGTCTTGCGATCCTCTGTAGAGCCCTCTGTGGGAAGCTTCAGGTACAGGGTCTGCTCCTTGGGCTTGGCGAAGCTGTCTATGGGATAGACCTCATTGACCACCATCTGGGGTGCTTTGTCATCCCGTACGGAAAGCCTGCCCTCCATGACCACAGGGGTGTTCTCTTGCAGAAGCGCCCCGGACTTAGCAATGACACTTGAGAAAACCAGAAGCTCCATGCTTGCCGTATCGTCTTCTAAACTCACATAGGCCATCATGGTATTATTACGGGTGGTTTTCATTTTCACAGACTCCACCACACCGGCAATGCGGACGATCTGCTCGTCCCGATAGAAGCCGTCTGCGTTCTCAAAGGATTGGAGGATCCGCAGAATAGGTGCCGCACCACTGCCTGCAAGCCGGCTGCGGTATTCGTCCATAGGATGACCGGACAGGTAGAGCCCAATGGTTTCCTTCTCCATCTGCATGAGCTTGCCTCGGGGAAGCTCCGGCAGGGCAGGAATCTGTCCGCTGTTTTGCTCCACCTCCGTAAAGACATCAAAGAGTCCCATCTGTCCCTCCAGATTGTGCTTGCGGCTCTTGCTGATGTCATCCATGATCATCTCAAAGGCATAGAGCATTTGCGCCCGATTATAGCCCAGGCTGTCCATTGCTCCGCACTTGATCAGATTTTCCACCGCCCGTTTGTTTAGGTCCGAATCATACATCCGTTTCAGGAAATCCTCCAGACCTGTGAAGGGGCCGGATCGCTGTCTTTCCACCATCATCTGACGGATCAGACCTCTGCCGATGTTCTTCACCGCACCTAAGCCAAAGCGGATGCCCCCGGGCTCAACGGTGAAGGAATCGGCGGAAGCATTTACGTCCGGATGGAGCAGACGGATGCCCATTGCCTTGCAGTCGGCAATATAGCCTGCGGTCTTGGTGGTATTATCCAGCACAGAGCTGAGAAGGGCCGCCATATACTCTCTGGGATAATGGCATTTTAAATATGCCGTATCATAGGCAACCTTGGCATAGCATACCGCATGGGCTTTGTTGAAAGCATAGTTGGCAAAGTCCAGAATTTCCTTATAAATCGCCTGTGCCGCCGCCTCGGAAACGCCGTTGGCGATAGCACCGGCAATGCCCCGTTCCTTGTCACCGTAAACAAAGGCGTGGCGCTCTGCAATAATGACCTGTTCCTTCTTCTTGGAAATGGCACGGCGCATATTGTCTGCCTGTCCCAAGCTATAGCCGCCTAATTTTCGGAAAATTTCGATGACCTGCTCCTGATAAACGATACAGCCGTAGGTAACAGACAGGATCGGCTCTAACTGGGGACAAAGATAGGTGATTTTCTCCGGGTGGTGCTTGTTGTCAATGAATCTGGGAATGGAGTCCATTGGGCCGGGACGGTAGAGGGCAACAATAGCCGTCAGATCCTCGATGGATTGGGGCTTCATATTGACACAAACTCCCGTAATGCCTGCAGATTCCAACTGGAACACACCGGCGGTCTTGCCCTCGGACAGCATAGCGAAGCTCTCCGGGTCATCATCCCGTACCTTCTGCAGGTCAAACTCCGGCTCTCTCAAACGAATGCTACGCTCTGCATCCTCAATAATGGTCAGGTTTCGCAGACCCAGGAAATCCATTTTCAAAAGTCCCAATTCCTCAATGGTGGTCATGGTGAACTGGGTCACAATGGTATCGTCGTTCTTGGCAAGGGGAACATAATCGGATACGGGATTCTTGGTAATGACCACACCTGCCGCATGGGTGGAGGTGTTCCGTGGCATACCCTCAATGGCCCGCGCCGTGTCCACGAGCTGTTTGATCCTGTCGTCGGAGTCGTAGAGCTCCTTTAGCTGAGGGGAAACCTTCAGCGCTTCTTCCAAGGTCATGTGCAAAGTGGTGGGGATCAGCTTTGCCACCGCATCCGTCTCTGCATAGGTGAAGTTCAGGGCTCTGCCAACGTCCCGAATGGCCGCCCTTGCCGCAAGGGTACCGAAGGTGACGATCTGCGCCACCCGATCCTTGCCGTACTTTCGCATAACATATTCAATGACCTCTCCCCGTCGGGCCTGGCAGAAGTCCATATCAATATCCGGCATACTGACACGTTCCGGATTTAAGAAGCGTTCAAAATACAGGTTGTATTTCATGGGATCCAGATCTGTGATCCCAAGGCAGTAGGAAACCATAGCACCCGCTGCAGAGCCTCGTCCCGGGCCAACAGGGATGCCCTGACTCTTGGCATAGGCCACAAAGTCTGCCACAATGAGGAAGTAGTCTACATAGCCCATTTTACGGATCATGGACATCTCGTAGTCCAGTCGATCCTTATAGCCCTCAGGGTCTGTGGGATAGCGTCTGTCATAGCCCTCCCTGCACAGCTTGGTGAACCAGCCCCAGGCATCGTAGCCTTGGGGATAGGGGAAGGCGGGCAGGTGATAATTGCCAAAGGTGAAATCCACATTACAGCGATCTGCAATTTTCTGTGTATTGGAAATCGCCCGGGGAAGATTGGGGAACAGGGCGGCCATTTCTTCCTCAGACTTCAGATAAAATTCCTCTGTCTCAAAGCGCATGCGGTCAGGATCATCCACGGTCTTGCCCATCTGGATGCACATAAGGACGTCCTGCATCCTGCTGTCCTCTTTAGTGACATAGTGAGCATCGTTGGTAGCGACCAGAGGAAGACCTGTTTCTTTGGAAAGCCGAACAATGTCTCGATTGACCGCCTTCTGCTCCGGGATGCCGTGATCCTGAAGCTCCAAATAATAGTGCTCGGGCCCAAAAATCTCTGCCATCTCCAGTGCGTGAGCCTTTGCCCCTGCATAGTCTCCAAACCGAAGTCTTCTGGGGACCTCTCCTGCCAGACAGGCAGAAAGGGCAATGAGACCCTCGCTGTGCTTCCGCAAAAGCTCTAAATCCACACGGGGCTTGCGGTAGAAGCCCTCTAAGAAGCCCTTGGACACCAAATAGCTCAGATTGCGGTAGCCCCTCTCATTCTCACACAGAAGGACCAGATGTCGGGCTTCGTCATCTGCGCCGTGACCTCTGTCTGTCATAGCCTTGGGGGCTACATAGACCTCACAGCCGATAATGGGCTTCACCCCTGCGGCCTTGCAGGCGCGGTAGAAGTCGATGACACCGTACATGACTCCGTGGTCTGTAATTGCAATAGCCGTTTGCCCCAATTGTGCCACATGCTTGGCTAATTTGCCGATGCGACAAGCCCCGTCTAAGAGGCTGAATTCCGTATGGACATGGAGATGTACAAAGGACATAGCTCCCTCCCGATCCCAAGCTTAGGAGAGGCGCTCCTCCCCACTGCTCTGTAATTCCACCGCAAGACGCTGGAGCTTGCGGAGTCTGTGATTCACAGCGGATTTGGTCAGGGGCGGCAGATGTAGCTCTGCCAGCTCCTGTAAATTGACCTCCGGGTATTCCTCCCGAAGGACTGCCGTCTGCCGAAGCTTTTCCGGAAGGCTGTCAAAGACTCCCTCTCTGCGGAGGGTCTCAATGGCACCGATCTGCTCCCCTGCGGCGGCAACGGTTTTATCTAAATTGGCGGAATCGCAGTTGGTTTTCCGATTGGCAATGTTCCGCCAGTTCTTGTTGATCTTTGCCTCCATCACCGCCATCGCTCCGATGGGACAGCCAATGGTGGTCAGGAAGGTCTCGATGCTTTCACTTTGCTTGAAGTACAGGACTCCACAGCCCTTCCGCTCCGTGAGCTTCACAGGCAGATCCATGTCCTGCAGGAGATTCTCCGCCTCTCTGCCGGCATTGCGGTGGACAGTGGATAGCTCCAGATGATAGCACTTCTCCGGATCGGTCACCGCCCCACCGGACAGGAACGCACCTCGGAGGAAGGCACGCTTACAGCACTCCTTCTCCAAGAGGGCAAAATTCACATGGAGGGAAACGCTGTTGACCACAGAGAAACCGCAGAGCTCATAGATCCTTGCGATCTTCTCCGGCTCTGTGATACCGAAGCGGAGCTTGCCCCTTCCCTCCCCTGTAGGCAGGGAATCAAAGCTGAGACCCACTGCCCTGCGCAGGAGCTTGGGAAGCCGTTGGGCAAAGTCACTGCTTTCCGTCACAATACGGATCTGCTCTGTGGAGAAGGTGTTGGCAAAGAGCAGCACTCCCAAGAGCTCTGCCATAGCACAACAGCCCTTGTCTACCTCTGTGCGGCACAGTTCATTTTTAATTTCTGCAGCAAAAGACATATTCTCTCTGTCCGTCCTTTCCTGCTCCGTCAATCCCGAGCCCAGAGGCGAACCTCCGGCTCTAAGCGGATGCCGCTGTGTTCCAGAACCTTTTCCTGCACCTGCTCCACCAGAGTCAGAACCTCCTTGGCGGTGGCATTGCCCAAATTGACCACAAAGCCTGCATGCTTATCGGATACGGCGGCATCCCCGTAACGGTAGCCCTTGAGCCCTGCCTCCTGAATCAGTGCGGCGGCATAGCCCTGAGCCGGGCGCTTGAAGGTACTGCCGGCAGAGGGCTTATCCAGAGGCTGAGAGCTTCTGCGCTTTTCATTCAGTTCATAAATACGGCCCCGGATCTCCTCTTCCTTCCCGGGCTTCAGTTGGAAACGGGTACGGAGAATCACACCCTCCCTGCCTTGGAAGCTGCTGTTGCGGTAAGAGAAGCCCTGTGCCTCTCCCTCGATCCAGCTTCGGTTTCCCTGAAGATCCATGAATTCCGTGGCAATGGCCACATCCTTGATCTCACCGCCGTAAGCTCCGGCATTCATATAGATCGCCCCACCGACAGTGCCGGGGATGCCGTGAGCAAATTCCAGCCCGGAAAGGCCGTTCTGTGCGGCAAACATCGCTGTTCTGGCAAGGGTCATCCCTGCCATCGCCTCGATTTGGCAATTGTCCAGCAGGGTCAAGCCCATGAAGCAGTCCCGCAGACAGATCACCAAGCCACGGATTCCCTCATCGGGTGCAAGGACATTGGTACCTGCTCCCAAGATCAGGGGCTTGATCCCATGCTCTCTTCCAAGGCGGAGGATCGTTGCCAGCTCCTCGGCCTTGGTGGGAAATACCATAAGCTCCGCAGGGCCGCCGATGCGGAAGGAGGTGTGACGGGAAAGGGCTTCTTCTTTTTTCATCATAAAAGAGGGCAGAGCCTCTGTAAGTGCCACGGTGAAACGCTGCATTTGTTCCATAATGAGCCTCCTGACATTCAGTGTATACGTAACCATTATATTTTGATTATTATATCATATTTGTCACTCTTTCGCAACGACTGAAAATATTTTTTACACAATATTTAAGAAATCGTTACCCAAAAAGAAATCATCCCCTGTCTTTTTTGACAGAGGATGATGGAATATTCCTGCCCGATCAGAAGCTGTGGGCATTATTCTCTACGAAATAGCGGTTCATTTTGTCCGTGAATTCTCTGGCGGAGCTGTAGCCCATTTTCTTCTGGCGGTTGTTCATAGCGGCGACCTCCAGAATAATGGCAAGGTTTCTTCCCGGCTTGACGGGGACGGTGATGGCAGGGATCTTCACGCCTAAGAGATCCACACACTGCTCATCTAAGCCAAGGCGGTCGTAATCCTGCCCGTCGGACCAAGGCACGATGTTCACCACCAGATTCACAGTGGCCTCCTTCTTGATAGAGGCCATGCCGTAAAGCTTTGCCACATTGATGATGCCGATGCCGCGGATCTCAATATAATTCTGGATCAGCTCCGGTGCATCCCCTATGAGAGAATTGTCCGCCACACGGCGGATGCGTACCGCATCGTCTGCAATGAGACGGTGACCCCGTTTCAGCAGCTCTACAGCGGTCTCACTCTTGCCGATGCCGCTTTCTCCCATCAGGAGCAGGCCTTCACCGTAAACCTCCACCAGAACCCCGTGACGGGTCATCTGGGGCGCAAGAGCATTCTTGAGATAGGTGATCAGAGAGGAAACGATATAGGACGTGGCCTCCATACAGCGGAGGATGGTAATATCGTACTTTTTTGCCATCTCCAGACATTCCGCCGGAGGCTCTACATTACGGGCAAACACCATAGCAGGGATCTTACGGGAAAAAATTTCCCCAAAGACCTCCAAGAGCCGTTCCTTGGACAGACTTTGGATATAAGTATATTCCACATTGCCGATGACCTGCAGGCGCAGAGGCTCAAAGTGGTCAAAAAAACCTGTCAGAGGCAAACCGGGACGGGAAACCTCCTCAACGGTAACCGCCACCTTCTCATAGTCGGAAGATGGGTAGGCGATCTGTAAACGAAAGGCTTCCACAACGTTTTTCAGCAGAACACCGTGGGAATTAATAGCCATAAAATTCTCTCCTCTCCATTTCTGTTAGGGGTATTATATATGAAAAAAAGAATTTTCGCAAGTCCTATAAAAAATTTTCTAATTTTCAAAGATTTTACTTGCATTTTTGTCGGTTTTCTGCTATTATATAGACCGATGTCTTAGAAGCATGATTTTATCCATGATTGGAGGTGCAGCAATTGGCAAAATGTGATATTTGCGGCAAGGGTGTTACCTTTGGCATTAAGGTCTCTCACTCCCACAGACGCTCCAACCGTACCTGGAAGCCCAATGTGAAGCGCGTGAAGGCTATCGTTGACGGCTCTCCCCGCCATGTGTACGTATGTACAAGATGCCTCCGTTCCAACAAGGTTGAGCGCGCCATCTAATTCCATGAACAAATCAGACAAGCTTCGGCTTGTCTTTTTTGTTTTTTCCCCCCACAACTGTCAGAACCACCGCACCCTCCGTAGGGGCGAAGCCGTGTCTTCGCCCGAAAGGCTACCGAAATGCAGCAAGTACC
>JAFOZC010000104.1 GCA_017391305.1 Oscillospiraceae bacterium
CAGATCCATGTAGTAGTTAATGGCAATATTGCCCTTCAAGCTGATGGTACGGAAGCGAAGCACAGCCTCCTTGATCCGTCCGCCGCAAATATCACAGCGATTGTCCGCAGGGGTAGCATCACTGTGACCGGTTGCGGGAACGGTCTGCTGTGCAAGGAGAACTTCCCCACAGACCTCACAATGCCGCCCTTCCGTTAAACCGTCTTCCGTACAGCTTGCTGGGATTGCCATATCGGTGACCTCAGTGTGGCCGGTAGCAGGAACAGCCTCCTGTGCAGTCAAAACTGCATTACAGACAGAGCAGTGTGCGCCGGCAGTCAAGCCTGTAGCAGTACAGGTAGGATCGACTGCAGGATCTACAACGGAAGTATGACCCTTAGCGGCAGTAGTCGCATTGAAGTAGAAAGAGCCGTAAGTGGTGGTCTTCCATGTGTACTTATCTGTGCCGGTTGCGGTACAGGTAGGTGCTTTCGTGGTGGTCTTGGTGTAATCTGTGGTGTTCAGCTCGGGCAGGGTCACCGTAGTCGACCCGGAACACTTGGAGCAAGTGCCTGTTAAAGTGCCTGTTGCATTAGTTGTGGGATCCTTGGTGGCCTTATAGCTGTAGCTGTGACCGGTTGCGGCGATGGGATCGGTCTTTGTATCGGTGCAAGCGGTACAGGTGAAGGTCTTGACTCCGGCGGCGGTACAGCTTGCCGGTGTTGTGACAGCTCCGCCGTCCCAAATGTGATCTACGGCATCCTCATATTTGCACCACTTGCAATAGCGGGTATGCTCGGTGCTTCCTGTGGAGGTGTAGGTGAAAATATGGTTTGCCTGATCTACAAAGTTGCACTTTCCACAGGTACGGGTATGCTGTGTTGCCGACAATTTGCTGAAGGAGTAGCTGTGTCCCTCGGTCTTGTCCGTATAGCCACAGGCACAAGTCCGTTGATGTTTCACATTGTCGCCGAAGGAAGCATAGGTGAAGCTATGGCTCACCGTATCTGTTGCAGTACACTTGCTACAAGTTCTCTTATGCAGGCTATCGCTGACGGAAGACAGCGTATAGCTGTGGGCTTCGGACTTGCTATATCCGCAGGAGCAGGTAGCGGTATGATTGGCGGTATCTGCGGTAGCATAGGAATAGCTGTGGGCTTTGGAAGTAAAGGTTGCTGTGACGGTAGTATCGGCTGTGATATTGGTCAGAGCTTTGTCCCAGCTCTTGAAGGTATAGTGGTTGGTAGAATCATAGGCCTTGGTAGGGGTTGTGCCGGTATAGACGGCGGTTTCGCCCTTGTTGACGATTTGGGTAGCGAGGGTCTTACCTGCTCCGTCTACAAAGGTAACGGTATAGGCCGCAGTGGGCAGGGTCTCATAGGGACCTGCATAAGCATAGTCCAGTGTCAGTTCACCTGCCAGATCCGGGGCGGCATCCAATCCGGATAGGTAGATTATCACGCGGTTTACCTCATCTAATTGCCGCACTCTTTCTGCAATCTGTCCCGTGGCAGTGAAGTACTCTCCTTCTTGGACAGTCTTTACATCATAAAATACCGAAGATCCTGCCACATAGCTGTTATCGGTGCTGTAGTAGAAGAACATACCAACCTTACAGGTGGTTCCCGTAAAGCCTTCGGCTTTGAAACGGATCTGGAAATAGTCTGCATATTCCGGATCGTAATTTAAGTCCAGATTCACAGAGTCTGCATAAATAGAGGTAAATCCCGTTACACCGGGCTTCACTGTCAGAGTGCCTGCGGAGGGATCTAAGGTAGCGGTTCCTTCCTTATAGCTCTGGGTTCTGCCTCTCCATGCGGAAATCTGGTCAAAGTTGTTAAACCCGTACACATAATTGTTATATCGGGTTTTTGCCTCATTGCTGTTATCGAAGGTAAAATACAGAGAGGGAGACAGGGGATCTAAGGCTTCTGTAACCACATGACTGCTGTCCCGGCTACAGGTGAGAGTCCGCAGACCTTCCGCCTCCAAGGTGGGAGCTTTGGTGATCTCGGCTACATAGTCATGCCCCAAAGCCCCAAGGGTCTCCTTGGCCTTCATAACTGCATTGCATCGGCTGCAGGAAGCACTTTCCGTATAACCGGCGACCGTACAGGTGGGAGCCTTACCCTGCGCCGTTACCACAGAATGTCCCAGGGCAGAGGTTACAGTTCCCTCAATGACATGACCGCAGAGCGTACACTTCTGATCTCCGGTATAGCCTGTTTCCGTGCAGGTGGCGGCTTTCACATTCTGCTTCACCATGCTATGGGACTCTCCCGTATAGGAAGCGTAAACCTCGATGCTTTGGCTGAGACCTGTGAGGCTTACGGGGTTTCCGTCTGCATCAGTCCATTCCTTGAAGCTGTAGTGGAGGGAGGCGGTGCTTTCCTTATCGGGAGTTCGCCCGTTGTAAGTGGCTTTGCCTTTCAAAATAGGTGCGACATCATAAACCACGGTGCTGTTATCGTTATAGAAAACCACATAGTCCGTAAATTCCGTAGGCGTCACACCGCTACCTGTTTTGGGCAGGCTGTTCAGGTAGGGTAGATCGGCAGTTCGAAGCCAGAGGCTGATCTTTGACTTATCCGTAGGCAGGTTTTGGCTCACCTGCTTGGCGGTTTCCCGCAGATCCAATGCGATCTTTTCTCCACCGTAATCGTTCCCTGCAATGAGGACATCGGCATAGGTGTTTCCTCGGATATTGTTAATATGTACAGAGCCGTTGGTGCAATTCTCCAGTCGATTTCCTGTCAGACACAGGACACCGTAGCCGTCGGCGGTGGAGTCACTGGTGACCTCGGAGGTGAGCCAGAAGGGACGGAGCTTGTTGCCGGTGTAACCTTTGAAGTAATTGCCGTGAATGACCATGTCCTTCATGTTTCTCATGGTAATTGCGCGGTTGGTATAATTGACCGTAGCCCCGGTATCGTCTGTATAGGTGGGGATCTCCGTCAGGCAGAAGTAGTTGTCTACGATACTGCCGGTCTTCTGCAGGGCGGTGTTCAGGTGGATGGCACTGCCGTTGTACACAGATCCGTCTGTGTAGCAGTTAAAGAGATTGTTGGAGATCCGCAGGTCTAAGGTCTTTTGGGCATTGCCTCCCGTAACACGGATCTGCCCTGTGGGGGTGCTGTCAATGAAGTGGAAGCCCTTTACCATCAGGCTACCGCTCTGCAAGCTTCCGAAGGCAAAGGTAATGCTACCGGAAAGATAGGTCTCATAGGTGCGGTTGGGGTTGACGGTCAGTTGTCCGTTCTTCATGACCAGAGCCTTGGAGGCATTTCGGTTGCTTCCGTGGAATTCCAGATTCTTTCCGCTATAGGTCACTTCCTCTGTATAAGTGCCCGGTGCGACCATAATGCGATCTCCATCCTCGGCGGCATCTACCGCTTCCTGAATGGTGGCAAAGCCGTCTACGCCTACGGTAACGGGACGGCAATACCACTTGTCGCAGTACAGCCCCTTACTTCCCGGGGCTTTGTCCTTCAGGGAGGGATCAACCAGAACACCGTTGGTCAGTGCGGCGGAATTACAGGCACGGAGGTACAGGGGATATACCTCAGAGCCGAACTTGATATAATAGGCATTCTTGGACATATAGGTGTTGGAAGAACCGTTCTGAATGGTCAGCTCGCTTCCTGCACTTTTGGTGCAAGCCTCATCGGTGTAGATCGCTCCCTTGGGAAGCTCTGCCGTAATGGGAACAGCCTTAGTCCCTCTGGTCATATAGTCGATATAATATGCTCCGTTGGAGAAATAGGCTTCAATTTCCCCACTGCTTGCCTTTGCGGTAAGAGTAGGCCGTTTGTAGTTGAATTCTACCAAAAATGCGTCATGATCCGACAGCTTGGGGCTATAGGTACGGCTAAGGATCCGTTCCAGCTTTACAGGGGCATAGAAATCCGCCGGATACACCACATGGTCGGCACTGGTCATCAGACCGCTGTCATCGGGCTTCAGAACCGTCTTGGTGCCGTTGGCATGGATACTGCACATATCCTCCGTGGTCAGCAGGGCATCCACAAAGCCCGTTTCCCTCTGCAATGCGGTAATATTCACCATATCACCCATGCTGTTCTTGGGAGCATAGAAGCTGTTAAAGTCACCGGTAATGAATACATGCTGATCCTTTGCTATGGTATTGATCTTGTCGGCAAGCTCCTGCATTTCTACGGTACGGATGGCTTCATTTTCTTCCAAGGTGATCTTGCCGTCTACTGTCCAGTGGGTGTTGAAGACATACAGTTCCACATTGGTTTTCTTGTCTCTCAGCTTGACCCACTGGTAGCAACGCTTATTGTTGGCAGGCTGGCTGTAGCCCTTTGCGCCACTGTCCAGCAGGGTGAAGCGATCCTTTTTGTAGAAGATGATAAGACCTCTGCAAATGTCCATCTTATAGCCGGTTTCGTCTGTCAAGCTTCTGTGGTCGTAGGTGTTCTTTAGATCCGCATCCAGAGCGGAACACCAGTCTAAGATGCCACTGGCACCGCCGTCACCGGCCTCTTGCATGCCGATAATATCGGGATCATATTTCCCCAGCATTTGGACGATGGCATCCTCACGGTTGGCAGGGGAATCATAGGGGAATACGCCGTTGCTGTTGGCACTGCAATCATCCATGACATTGTAGGTCATGATTTTGATTTTCTGTCCCAAGGGGGCAACGGTGCTTTCCGCCGCAACTGCCGGGAGCATCAGGAATGAGGATAGAAGGCACAGTAAAAGAAGATAGCCTACGATCCTGCATGTTTGTTGCTTCATTGATTTTATCCTCCTGTTTTAATAGCGACGAATACATTTGCTCTTTTTTATATTATCCCCATCGGGTAGCGGTGGGGTTTTAACCATGTTTTGATATAACTGCAATAGGCGTCGTTCCCGGAGGAGAAGCTCGGGAAATGCATATGGTATTTTTATAAAATGCCGTTGCTGTTTTCCAACTGCGCCTTCAGCTTTTCGTAGAAGTCCAGATAATAGTCCAGCCGTTGATGCCAGAGCTTGGTTGCGGTGGCTGAGCCAAGAGGCTTCTCTTTGTATTCGGTCAGGGCGGTGATGGTGGAATTGACTCGTTCCCATTTTTCCTCCAAGGTCATGGAACTGAAATGGCGGTATTCCAGTGCTTCATAAATGCGGAAGGCATCGAAACGGTCAATGTTGTCCGCATCCCCTGCAATTTCCGTAAAGGGACTGCGTTCCCATTCAAAATCTGCCTTGTCATCCACATGGATGGCGATACTGTAGCAGATGTCGTTCACCACCTGCGCAGGCAGTTCCAGACTTTCTAAGAAAGGTCTTGCAAGGACTGCTCCTCGGCGGCCATGATTTTTCCAATCCTCAGGGGAGGGCATTTCTTCACAGTATGCCAGATCATGGAGCAGACCGGCCATGACTGCATAGGTCACGGGGAAGCCCTCTGCTTCGGCAATGGCTTTTGCAATATTTGCCACCCGGTAGGAATGCTCCAGTCGATAGATCTCCTGTGCGGGATGTGCCTGCATACGGGGGCTGGATCTGTAGGTTTCTTTTAAAAAGGCTTCTGTTTTTGCGATCAATTCTCTGTTCATCTTCTCTTCTCCTGCATGGAATGGAATCCGACAGCTCTCCGGTCATAGGGGATAGGTCGAAAAAACGCCACAGACTTCTGCCTGCAGCGTTCCTCATATCATACATAATTCCCTAAAGCATCAGCCCAAGGACATACAAGGAGCGTAACAAGCAGGGGACAGAAAAACCGCAAAAGCGAAATCATACAGCATGGCAAGTCAGCTCCTTTCCGGGATTTTGGACTATTATAGCACTTTATTCCCTCTGTGTCAATTCGATTTCTCCCTCCAAATTGGATAGAGGGAGGGGGAGAGGGATCGTGCAGACAGTGAGTGGAGAAACGCATTTTCGTATGGGGGATAGGTGCAGTGATTTTATGAATAGATTGTAGGAGGACTCGGTGCGGAGAGCCTTCTCAGTCCCTTCGGGATAGCTCGACCATCGGGAGAGCCAAGGGCGCAGAGGTCATCGGTAGACGGAGCGAAGGAAAAAGCAGGGCTTGAGCCGAGATAAAACTAAGGGGGCTGCTTCGGACGGTGGATCGAAGCAGCCCCTTGGGGTTTATTTGGCGAAATATGTGTTAGCCGCAAGGTTATACAGATACATGGCGGCGGCAACATCCTGAAGCTCTCTGTCATGGATGCCCTTGGCATTTTCAATGATAGAGGCGCAGTAGGACAGGGGAGCATAGCTGACTTCTGC
>JAFOZC010000105.1 GCA_017391305.1 Oscillospiraceae bacterium
AAATCGCCAAGGGCGAGGTCTTAAACCGCATTACCCTCTGCCCCTATCAGGAGGGCACCGGCGATAACAAGACCATTACCGCATCAATGGTCATTGACTATATCTACATCGGGCCTGCGGCCAATGCCCCCTCCGGCTGGTCGGAGAAGGGCTCGGATCTGTTCTTTGACTTTACCAATGATCCCGACGATCAGCACCGCTACAGCATTACTACCTATAATCGCAACCAGTTCGATGCTTCCGTGTCCAATTGGCACGCCTACGGTGGCACCCTGACTCTGAGCAACGAGGAAACTCGTGGGGATGACGGTGGCTTCTTAGCAGACGGCCTCCTTTCTGTCAAATCCTCCGGGGGTAAAAATTATCTGACCATCCAAACAGGTGCCAAGAATACCAAGGGCATCCAATACAGCGGCAATAAGAACGACAAATATGCGGAAATTCGTGTCCGTGCCAACGGCTTTGATGGCACCAAGAACGGCACCCTGCAAATCTGCGCACGCACCAAGGACGGCGCAAGCTACGAACAGTTAGACGGTGTAGACGTTCGTCTCAAGACGACTTTCTCAGCGGCAGACCTGAAAAGCGGCGAATACGTAGTACTCCGCTTCACCAATGAGGAAGAACTGGCCCGCTGGCGGCAAATGGAGTGCATCTACAATATATGCGTCCTCCTGACCTACGATGGCTTCACCACTGCCCACAGTCTGGACTATGACTATATTTACATCGGGGACGAGAAACAGCAAACTCATGTGATGCTGGACTTTGAGAAAGACAGCCCCGTGAACACCGTGACCCACTGGACTCAGCGTGTTACCGGTAGCAGTATCAACACAGTGGATGCCTTCGGCATTGGCACAGAGCACAGCACCATGTTCGGTTCCGTTACCTTGACAAACAGCACCGGTGCATGGGCGGCTGTTACCTATGAAAACCAGACTCGCTATATCGTACAGCCCGGAGACGTCATGAAGATCCGTGTGAACCTGTCCAAGGATGAAAATACCGCCGGTACTTTAGAGGATATGCGTGTGAACCTTGCCGCCGGTGGCCGTGGCTACTGGGGCACATGGAAGCCAACCATCCTCAGTGTAAAGGCGGCAGACCTGAAAATTGACGGTACCTTCCACGAATACACTTTGAAGATCCCCGAGGATAGCTACATTATGGGCACTCCTGTCCGTTCTCTGTTCTATGGCTTTATGGGCAAAGACGGCTATGCCATCGACTTTGATGTAGACTATATCTACATCGGACCCGAGGATAAGTTTACTGCCTACACAGGCAGAACCGCTACGGTAGAAGCTCCCGTTCCCATGGATACGGATGTAGAAACCGTGGACAATGATCTGATCTCCTTCGGACTTTATAACTATAACCATCGTGTCAACGACAACGCTCCCGCAGGTCTGGCATATTCCAGAACACTGGAAAATGTGTTCCCCTTCTGGAACGACTATGCAACGGACTGTGGCAGAAATGTATTCTGCGACGGTACCTCCCGTTGGAACCGCTTCTATGAGGCAACCGGCTCTACCGTCAGCCCTACATTAGGCGCAGATGGCTATCCCAAGGTAGATCTGACCCGAAATTACAGCAGCTTTAATGCAGTCAGCTTGGGACATCTCTTCGGTAAGGACTATGCTTTGGGCGTCCATCCCTACGAGCCTGCCAACACCCCTCTGACCTTTGACGGAGAATATTATACCTACGACAGCACCCAAAACGGTGTGGATTATAACGTCCAAACCAACGAATTCTATGTAAGAAGCGAGGCAGGGGACGGATTTACTCCCTTTACCTATGACAGCGCACAGCCCGACAACTGGTACGGCATGACCATGAAGCTGAACTTTGCTCAGACGGATAAGAACACTGTCTTTGAGCTCAGCAGTATGGACGATGCATGGGTCTTTATTGACGGCTGTCTGGTTCTGGACTTAGGCGGTGGCAACGGCCTCAAGACCGGCTCCATCGACTTTGCAACCGGCACTGTTACGGCTACCGGTGGATCTGTGACCCAGACCCACACCATCTTAGAGCGGTATCAAAATGCGGCTCGTGAGGCTGTTACCTCTTGGAACGGGGATACCTATGCCGAGGGTACGACTCATACCCTTCAGCTTTATTTCTTAGAGCGTACTACCAACGGCAAGCTCTGCCGTATTTCCTTTAACTTAGAACCTGTTGCTGCCTCTGCAGAGAAGCATGAATTTAAGGAGACCCTCCTCTTCGGTCAGCTTCATAACCATACTACCTACTCCGATGGCACCGGCACCACTTCTCAGGCCTATGAGTACATCCACGGCGTAACGGACATGGACTATTTCCTTGTGTCCGATCACTCCAACTACTTTAGCACCGAGACCGGCAGTAAGATCAAGGATTACTACAATCTGTCCGGTCTTAAGAAAAATTCCGCAGGTACTATGAGCCTGTGGGAGGAACAGCGGATCATTACCGAGGAATACAATGCTGCTTACCGCAATGTACTGATCGCACAGGGCTACGAAATGACCTGGAAGCGTGTTGACCCCGACCAGCTTAAGGAAACGGGCCACATGAACATCTTTAATGGCTATGGCACAGTTTCTCGTCTGACTGCCGGTACGGAGACCAACTCCGTAAAGGGTGATTTCAGCGGTTTATATTACTTCTATGATATGATGGTCAATGCCAACAAGGGATTGAACGAAAAGGGAACGGCGATCAGCCGCACCAAGTACATTCAGGACGCCCCCTTAGTTGCCATGTGGAATCATCCCAGTAATAAATGGGGTACCTTTAACGAATACGCAGGCTACTCTGAGGCAAGAGACGAGATCATCAATCTGATGGAGGTGCGCAACAACGGCGCAACCTACGATGCCAGCTATAATTCCGCACTGAGCAAGGGCTGGCACATCGCTCCCACCGCAGGTCAGGATCACCACGGCACCGAATGGGGCACCGTAAACGAGCTTCGTACGGTAATCCGTACGGACGATTTTACGGAAGCCGGTCTTTACTGGGCACTGTCTCGCCGTCACGCCTACGCCACTGTAGACCAGAACCTCCGCATCTACTACGATATGGTAGTAGACGGGAAGACCTATCAAATGGGCGATATTGCAAAGTATGGGGAAAATGCCACCATCACCGCCGTTCTTGAGCTGTTCCAGCCGGATTGCGAGGAGATCGGAACTGTAAGACTCATTGGCAAGAACGGTACAGTGGTCTATACTACCACCATTGCAGACAGCTATGCCTATTTGGAGATCCCTCTGGATGCTTCTCAGCCGTACTATTATGTGCGGATCAATCCTGCTGACAAGCAGCTTGCCTATACCGCTCCCATTTGGCTGGAATCCTGTACCGAGCACAGCCCTGTAACAGACACTGCCACAGCTCCTACCTGCACAGAGAACGGTCTCACAGAGGGCTCTCACTGCAGCATTTGTAACACCGTCCTTGTGGCACAGGAAGCCGTAGCTCCTCTGGGTCACAATTACAGCTACACAGATTTGGGGGACAGCCATACAGGAACCTGCAGCCGTTGTGATGGAGTCGTTACAGAAGGTCACACCTTCGCAGACGGCACCTGCATCTGCGGAAAAACCGAGGTACAGGAGCCTCAATTGGACGAAAGTCTGAAGATCAACCACACACTGAATCTGGCAAGTGATATTTCCGTGAACTTCGCTGTAGCCAAGTCTCTGCTGGCTGACTTCGATCTGAGTACGGTATATCTGGAATGTGCCATGGATATCTATGAGGGCAACAACAAGACCGGTAGTACCACTG
Source organism: Oscillospiraceae bacterium (assembly GCA_017391305.1). GTDB lineage: Bacteria > Bacillota > Clostridia > Oscillospirales > Oscillospiraceae > JAZOXB01. The sequence continues at coordinate 3,787 of JAFOZC010000105.1, forward strand.
TCAAGCTGCTGCCTGTAGAGCAGGATCAATATTACTACTTCACCCTGACCGGACTGACTGCAGTGCAGATGAACGACCGTCTGTCCTCCGTTCTCTATGGCAGCAAGAATGGGCAGCCCTACTACTCCTCCACAGACAGCTACAGTATTGCAGACTATGCCTACTCTCAGCTAAATAAGGCAAACAGTGCTACAAGCCTTAAGACCCTTTGTGCAGATCTGCTCCGCTACGGAAAGGAAGCCCAGCTTTTCAAGAACTATCGTACAGATTCCCTTGTAGATGCAGCCATGACCGATGTACACAAGGCATATCTTAGTGATGTAGAGTCCGTGACCTTTGGGAATACCAACGAGACCCTAACCGATCTGGAGAATCCCATGATTCCTTGGACCGGTAAGGCTCTGGATTTGAATTC
>JAFOZC010000106.1 GCA_017391305.1 Oscillospiraceae bacterium
ACTTCACAAGGGCGCACAAAGCCAAGCCCTCCTTAAAAAGAGGACTTTTCAAATGAGGCGAGGTATGATATAATCTAATTGGCGCCAGGTGTCACAAGATAGCCTTGCCTTTGTAAAATGAAGATGGCCTCCTCCACAGAAACCGCTCTGTGCTTCGGTGGAGTGTTAATTTGAGCATAAAGCTCGGGATTGTAGGGTTCATTCTTCTTGAGAATGTTGTAGATGGCGGTCAGCAGCATTCTTGCAATGGCAATGATAGCTTTTTTGTGACCCCGGCGTTTCTTTATGTTCAGATACCGATTCCGAATTTCGGGATTGCTCTTTTTCCGGATCGCACACAAAGCACACTGTACGAGCAAGGGCTTAAGATAAGCTCCGGCTCTGCTGATTCTCGTTGTTTTCTTCTTTCCGGCACTTTCATTATTTTGCGGCGTAAGACCTGCCCAAGAGCAAAGATGCTTTGAGGTGGGAAACACAGACATATCCACTCCGATTTCTGACAGAACACCAATAGCAGAAAAGGATTGAATACCCGGCACCGTCATAATAAGATTCAGTTGGGGAAGATACTTCTTGGCAGTTCCAAGAATTAAGGAATCTAAATTTGCGTTGCAAAGATCCAAAGAATTCATGTGAGATCTAATAATGCGAAGCTTCTCCGCTTGCTCGGCACAAAGCTCGCCATCCACAGCAGCAAGGATTTGTTCGTCTGTCGCTTTTAAGCCTTTGGTTCGAAATTCGGAAGCATCGGTAATTCTTTTTGACGGATCCTCTAAAAGGCGAGTTGTAATCGCAGTTGCCGCCTTACCGAAAACATCCGTGAACACATCATCCAACCTTATGTTGGAAACAGTAAGACAGTTTTGAGCACGGTTTTTCTCACCGGAGGTAAAGCTTGTTAGCTTCCAGCGGTAGCGAACCAAGTCTCTAAGCTGACGGATATCTGCCGGTGGGATAAAGCTTCCGGAGATAAGGTCGTGCTTGAAAATATCTGCAATCCACTTTGCATCTTTCTTGTCGGTTTTCTTTCCGCGAATTGCTTTGACATACTTGGGGTGCGCCAAAACAATTTTACAGGTTGGCTCCAAAATGTTGTAAATCGGAATCCAGTACTTTCCGGTGGATTCCATACAGACATCCCTACAGTTTCGTTCTGCAAGCCATTTTGCACAGCGGCGAAGATCGCCGGTGAAGGTAGAAAAGCGTTTGCTTTGATAGGCTGTAGCACCATGCTCATTTGTGGTAGCAACGCATGCGATGAGGAAGCTCTTGTGGACATCCATTCCACAACAAATTGGATAAACGATTTTTAGCATAACACATCCCTCGTAAATAATATTCGAAGATTGCAGGCAGGGACTGGACGCTCACTGAAAGATTGAAGTAGTCCGTCTCTCCAAAGATAAGGTTGCAGGGTTCTTTGCCCTACTTATTTGTGCTTGAAAGAGCATCCGGCACACATAAATATTCAGTCCGGCGCAAAGCCGAGCCTACTCACCTCCACGTGCTCTGTAGTTTGCCTGTATCTTCAATCCTATTATAACAAATTTAGATAGGCTGCGTTAGTAGGTAAAATTGGTTTCATGCAATTTTGTGCCTTGTAGCGTAGCGGAAAGGAATGGTCATAAATATGGAACAAAAAGATATGAATTTGGAACAAGTGAACGAGGAACAGCTCTCTGCCCCGGAGAAGCCGGAATTTATTCCCTCTCCTAAGTGGAAGCGGATCATAGCATGGGTGCTCTTTGCCATCGTGGTACTGGGAACGATCAATTGGCTCATCAGCATCGCCTTCCCCACCTGGCCTCAGTGGCTGATGGAGCAGTTTCGGTGAGGATCTTAGGCATTGACCCCGGCTATGCCACGACCGGCTTTGGACTGATAGAGGGGGAACGGGGGCAGTTTGCTTTGCGACAGTACGGAGTGATCACCACCCCTGCGGATCTGCCCTTTTCCCAACGTCTTGGGATCCTCTTTGACGATATGCAACGGCTTTTAGAGGTGACCCAACCGGAGGCGGTGGCGGTAGAGGAGTTGTTTTGGGGGCATAACATTACCACCGGCATCGGAGTTTCCCACGGCAGAGGGGTCATCCTCCTTGCCATCGAAAAGGCAGGTCTGCCCTTGTTTGAGTATACTCCCATGCAGGTCAAGCAATCTGTGGTGGGCTACGGCAAGGCTGAAAAGAGACAGGTCATGGATATGACACGCAGACTGCTGAAAATGGAGAAAATGCCCCGTCCCGATGATGCGGCAGATGCCATTGCCATCGCCCTGTGTCACGGACGCTCTTCTACAAGTCTTCTCAGGAATCGAGGATAAGAGATGTTTTATTACTTAAATGGAGAAATTACCCTCTTGGAAGAAAATCTTGCAGTGGTCGACTGCGGTGGTGTGGGCTATGCCTGCCGTACCAGTGGCTACACCCTTTCTAAGCTGAAGATCGGCCAGAGGGCAAAATTATATACTTACTGCAATATCCGTGAGGATGCCTTTGATATTTTCGGCTTCTCCACCAGGGAGGAGCTGCACTGCTTTGAGCTTCTTCTCGGTGTCACCGGAGTTGGCCCTAAAGCGGCACAGGCCATCCTCTCGGCGGTGTCCCCCGACCGTTTCACCTTGGCTGTGATGACAGGGGATGAGAAGGCTCTGACCTCCGCCCAGGGAGTGGGAAAGAAGCTGGCGCAGAGGATCATTCTGGAGCTGAAGGACAAGCTGGGCTCTGCTGTGACGGAAGTCAGTACAGTGGACTATGCCCCTGTACAGCCTACAGGCGGAAGCCCCCTGACCCTTGCTCAGGCGGCACTTGGGGAGCTTGGCTATCATCAGGCGGAAATCGCCGCCGCCCTCAAGGGCTTGAATCCTGAGGGGATGCGTACAGAGGAAATTGTCAGACATGCCCTGCGGGCTATGGTTATGAGGTAAGATATGAGTATAGATTTTTCACAGGATATGCAAGCGCCCCTGATCACCCCCGGGCTCACTCCTGCCGATGAGCACGAGATCTCTCTGCGACCCAAGCGGCTGTATGAATATAACGGACAGGATAAGGTCAAGGAGAATCTTTCTGTTTATATTGAAGCCGCCAGACGTCGGAATGAATCCTTGGATCATGTCCTTCTCTACGGCCCTCCCGGCTTGGGCAAAACCACCCTTGCAGGGGTCATTGCGAACGAGATGGGTGTCAATATCCGTATTACCTCCGGTCCTGCCATTGAGAAGGCCGGGGATCTGGCTGCCCTCCTGACCAATCTGGGGGAAGGGGATATTCTCTTTATTGATGAGATCCATCGCCTGAATACAGCGGTAGAAGAGATCCTGTACCCCGCTATGGAGGATTTTGCCATAGATATCATTGTGGGGAAAGGGCCTTCTGCCAATTCTATCCGTCTGGATCTGCCCCGTTTCACCTTGATCGGTGCAACTACCAGAGCGGGACAGCTTTCAGCCCCTTTGCGTGACCGCTTCGGTGTGACCTTCCGCCTGGAGCTGTATACGCCTCAGGAGCTTTCCAGAATTATCACCCGTTCTGCCAATCTTATGGGTATGGAGATCCAAGCAGAGGGAGCGATGGAGATCGCATCCCGTAGCAGAGGAACGCCCAGAATCGCCAATCGCATGCTCCGCAGAGTCCGTGATTTCGCCCAGATCTTCTATGAAGGAGTGATCACCAAGGATGCGGCCGACCATGCACTGAGCAGATTAGAGGTGGATCATTTGGGTCTTGATCCCACAGACCGAAGAATGCTGGGTGCTATCATCCACAATTACGGCGGCGGCCCTGTGGGCTTGGAAACTCTGGCAGCTACCATAGGGGAGGAGGCCATCACCTTAGAGGATGTGTACGAGCCCTATCTTATGCAGATCGGCTTCCTCACCAGAACTCCCAGAGGCAGATGTGTCACACGTCTTGCATACGATCACCTGCATATTCCCACAGAAGGGAACGAACAACTGACTTTTTAGACGAATTTGTCTCTGTTCAATTGTAAAAATCTTATAATTTTCAGTGAAAACGAAAATTTCAGAAGTCCAACTATTGACAAATAATGAATGCAATGATATAATGAGGTAGGTTCGATATACCATTTAGAATCGGACAGGCCTGTGGCAGATCATATCGCGTCAGGGCATATCACTTAACTAAGAGAGGTAAACAAAATGTACGAAGACAAGACTTTAGTTTGCAAAGAATGTGGCGAAGAGTTCGTGTTCACCGCCGGTGAGCAGGAGTTCTATGCAGAGAAGGGCTTCCAGAACGAACCTCAGCGCTGCAAGAACTGCCGTGACGCTCGCAAGAATGCTGCCCGTGCTCCGAGAGAGTTCTTCACTGCTACCTGCGCTAACTGCGGTGGCGACGCTCGTGTTCCCTTCGAGCCCAAGACTGACCGTCCCGTATACTGCAGCGAGTGCTTCGCTAAGATGCGCGAGAACGGCTAATTCTTAACACAAAGTCCAAAACGGTGAGCCCATGACTTCGGTCATTGGTTCACCGTTCTTCTTTGTGGCTACACCTAAGCCCCCCTCTGCCCGTAGTGACCGGACAAAGGGGGGCGAAAGGCTCTATGACATCAGAAAAGCTCAGGCTCTGTAAGGATGCACTTCAGAGTGCGGACACAGGCCTCCATATCCTCTATGGGAATATACTCAAATCTGCCGTGGAAATTCTCGCCGCCGGTGAAGAGGTTGGGGCAGGGAAGACCCATATAGGACAGACGGGCGCCATCTGTACCGCCACGGATGGGGACGACCTTGGCCTTCACTCCGGCACGCTCCATAGCCGCCTTGGCACGGTCTACAATGTGCATGACAGGCAGGATCTTTTCCTTCATGTTGAAATAGCTGTCCTTCAGCTTCAGCTCCACAGTGCCTTCTCCATAGCGTTCATTGAGGTATTGGCAGATGCGGACAAAGTCAGCCTTTCTTCTCTCAAAGCTCTCTCTGTCATGATCACGGATGATATATTCCAAAGTGGATCTCTCTACCTCTCCGTGCATCTCGCACAGGTGGGCAAAGCCGTCGTAGCCTGCGGTGAATTCCGGCTTACTCTGAACGGGAAGCATAGAGGCGAATTCCATGGCGATGTGCTGAGAGTTGATCATGATATTCTTGGCACTGCCGGGATGGACATTTCTGCCGTGAACGGTGACTAGGGCGGAAGCTGCGTTGAAGTTTTCGTACTCCAGCTCTCCCAGACCGCCGCCATCAACGGTATAGGCATATTCTGCCCCGAAGTCCTTGACATTGAAGAGGTCGGCACCGCTACCGATCTCCTCGTCGGGAGTGAAGCCGATGCGGAGAGTAGCGTGTTTGCCACCCTCTGTCAACAGCTCCTGTGCCACGGTGAGGATAGCGGCCACACCTGCCTTGTCATCAGCGCCTAACAGAGTGGTTCCGTCGGTGACGATCAGGTGCTTGCCTTCGTTGTGCTTCAGGCTGGGATAGTCTACAGGGGACATGAGGATGTTCTTTTCTTCGTTCAGGACAATGTCCCCACCCTCATAGTGGACAATACGGGTCTTGATGTCCTTGCCGGAGCAATCGGGTGCGGTATCCATGTGGGCGATCAATCCGATCACAGGGCCTTCTCCGGGAACAGTGCCGTATACATAGCCGTGCTCGTCCATATAGGCATCGGCAATGCCCATGGCCTTCATTTCCTCGACCAAGGCGGCACCCAGAACCTTCTGCCCGGGGGTAGAGGGGCAAACCCCTGTGGTCTCGTCGGAGGTGGTCTCATAAGAAACATATTTCAAGAAACGTTCTGCAACTGTCATGGTATATCTCCTTATTTACAGCAGTAAAGACTTTGTTTTTAAAAATGGGCTGCTGCGGTGAGCAGCAGCCCGTGGGGATGTTTTGGAATTATTTGCAGAGCTCGGCGGTATCCTGAGCGATCATGAGCTCCTCGTTGGTGGGGATGACGTAGACCTTAACCTTGGAATCATCGGTAGAGATGAGAGCTTCCTTGCCACGGACATGGTTCCGCTCGTTATCGATCTTGATGCCCATGAACTCCAAGTAGGAGCAGATCTCTGCACGGGTGTCGATGCCGTTCTCGCCAACACCTGCGGTGAAGACCAGGCAGTCCAGACCGTTCATAGCTGCGGTGTAGGAGCCTACGTACTTAGCGACCTCATAGCAGAACTTACGCAGAGCCAGAGCGCAGTTCTCGTCGCCGTTGTTCTGACCGGCTTCCAGATCACGGAAGTCGGAGAAGCCCTTGGACAGAGCCTTCACGCCGGACTGCTTGTTCAGCATATTCAGGCAGTCATCAACGCTGATGCCTTCCTTGTTCATGATGAACTGTACTACACAGGCATCAATGTCGCCACTGCGAGTGCCCATGGGAACACCTGCCAGAGGGGACAGACCCATAGAGGTATCTACGCACTTGCCGTTCATAACAGCGGACATGGAGGAACCGTTGCCCAGGTGGCAAACGATGACCTTGCTCTCCTCGGGATTGCCCAGGATCTCGTTGGCGCGCTTGGAAACGAAACGGTGAGAAGTGCCGTGGAAGCCGTAGCGACGGAGGCTGTCTTCTTCAAAATACTTGGCGGGAATGGCATAACGGTATGCCTTGGGGGGCATGGTCATGTGGAAAGCGGTATCGAAGACAGCGACCTGAGGCTTGCCGGGCATAGCCTTCTCGCAGGCCTCGATGCCCATGAGGTTGGCGGGGTTGTGGAGGGGTCCCAGGGGGATGCAGTCACGGATAGCCTGCTTGCAGGCCTCGTCGATGATGCAGGATGCAACGAACTTCATACCGCCGTGGAGGACACGGTGGCCGATGGCATCGATCTCATCGGTGGACTTGACAACACCGAAGGTCTCGTCAACCAGAATATCCATAACAGCCTGAATCGCCTCTGCATGGGTGGGCATGGGCATGTCACGGACTTCCTTCAGACCCTTGGCGGGAACCTTGTGGTTCAGTCTGCCGTCAATGGCAATACGCTCGCAGAGACCCTGGGCGAAAACTTCACCGCTGTTGGGGTCCATGAGCTGATACTTCAGGGAAGAGCTGCCTGCGTTAATAACGAGAATTTTCATAATTTACGTCATCTCCTGTAAAAATGTATTTGCATTTTTGCTTGTAGGATGATACTATCATCTCATCATCTTATATTGTATCACACTTTTTGAATTTTACAAGTACAATTCTGGGAAAGGTGGAAATATTTTGTGATTCATTCGGGAATTATCTGTGAGTATAACCCTTTTCACAATGGACACAAGAAGCAGATCGACTTTGTCAAGGAGCGGGGCAGGGCGGTTTGCCTCATGAGCGGCAACTTCGTCCAACGGGGAGAGCCTGCTATGATAGACAAATATCACCGCGCAAAGGCGGCAGTTCTCTGTGGAGCGGATCTGGTTTTTGAGCTTCCTCTCATCTATGCACTGTCCTCGGCAGAGGGCTTTGCCGATGGTGGTGTGGAAATTTTCTCCCGTTTAGGCTGCGTGGATGCCCTTTGCTTCGGCAGTGAGGGAGGAGACGGGGAAGCCCTGTTGGACTGCGCCCGATTGCTTCTGTCCCCGGAGTTTCCCCCGGAACTGAAAAGACAGCTCGGCAAGGGTCTGTCATTCCCCAAGGCACGGGAGCTTGCCATAGAGAATATGGGAGGGAATTCCCAATTACTGCAGAAGCCCAATAATATCCTTGGTATTGAATATTGCAAGGCTCTTTTGAAACGCAGCAGCCCCATACAGCCTGTCACCCTTCTTCGGGACGGAGACTATCACGGCGGTCAGGATCCCCAAAATCCTTCCGCATCCTTCCTCCGTCAGACAGGGAGCTGGGAGGGATATATTCCATCGGAGGCACTGGAGGTTTTTGCACAGGCTACCACATATACCGTAGAGGCAGGGGAGAGGGCTATGCTGGCAAGATTGAGAGCCATGGAGGAAGAGGATTTTGCTGCCTTGCCCTACGGCTCGGAAGGCCTGTGGAAAAAGCTCATGGCTTCTGTTCGTACTTCTGCCACCACTGCGGAGATTCTGGAGAAAACAAAGTCCAAACGCTACCCACTGACTCGCCTTAAGCGAATGCTTCTTTGTGCCTACCTTGGTATCACAGAACAGGATCTTTCCATGGACGTACCCTACCTCCGTGTCCTTGCCACCGGCTCTGAGGGACAGAAGATTTTGGCACAGCTCCGCAAAACCTCCGCCATCCCCATCCTCCATCCCGGCGACAAAACCCCCGACAGCCCCTATGCCCGTTTAGAACGCCGAGCCGAGGATCTCTATCAGCTCTTTTCCACCCACAAAACCCCTCCTCCCAGCCAACACCGCAAAGCTCGCCTCTTCCGCAGTAATGTGACTATGGGCTAATGGTCAAAAATCCTCGTGTTTTTAGTATAAATTTTGAAAAGATGTAGAATATTAGTATATATTGTATGAAATATTGAAAAGTAGTTGACATATTTTCAAAATGTGTTAAAATACTATACGGAGGTGTATGGATATGTTCACATATATTAAGCTGAAAAATTTTCTGTCCTTTCAAGAGGTTGTGTTTGACCTAAAGAAGAGCAGCAAGAATACAAAATCCTTTACAGCAATCTATGGCGAAAACGGAAGCGGAAAATCAAATTTGATCCGTAGCATTCGTTTTTTGTGCCAATCCATGATTTCCTTGAAGCTGAAGGTTGAGAATGATAAGATTTCAATCCCAACGAAGCAAATGGGCATTGAAAGTATGAAGAGTATGTTCCAGAGGATTATGGAACTGGGCTCTCTGTCTCAATCTTTTGTGGAATATCGTATGGTAGAATGCGATGAGCCGACAGAGGCTGAGTATGGGTTTATCCATGAAGGCATTGAGGGATTTTACAAGATCGTATTTACCGATAGGATTATAGAAGAATCATTATATTGGTTGAGAGGGAAGCAACGAGGACTTCTGTTTCGCTTGACTGCCGGTGAAGAGGGGGCTATATCCACAGAATTTTACTCTTCTCTCTTCCTTCAAAGGAAGACAGAGAAAGATATTATGGATGAAATTGAAAAGTATTGGGGAATACATTCGTTTATGAGTATTCTCTGGAATTATATAGATGAAAAAAATTACAAATTCATTACAGATAATATCTCAGAATCTATTCTCTCTCTCATTTCCTATTTTAGATGTATTACAGTGGTCACAAAGGAACCCCAAAATCACCGAGGCTTGATGTCACAGTATCCCGGTGGTATTCTCAAGAGGTTAGACAGCGGAACTGTGCCTGCAAAAGATCGACAGATTTTGGAAAAGACAGAGCGTATTGTTAGAAGCTTTATTGTTCAGGCTTATGCGGATATCAAGGATGCTTACTATAAGACGGAGTCTATGTCAGAGGATTATCTATATTATCAGTTGTATGTAGTCAAAATGATAGGTGGTAAACCCAGAGAAATTAGTTTTGAAAATGAATCTGCCGGGACGCAAAAGGTTTTAGAAGTGATTGAGGCATTGATCGGTGTGTTCTTTGGTGTTGTAGTCGCCTACGATGAAATTGACAACGGAGTTCATGATTTGCTCTTACAGCACATTTTAGGCTCTCTGGAAGATGAAATTACAGGCCAGCTCATAATTACTACACACAATACCATGCTTATGCAGTCCATGAGTCCCCATAATGTCTATGTGATTCAGGTTGACTATATGGGTAATAAGGAGATCCATTGTCTTGGGGAGTACTCCATTCAAAAGAATCATAATATGCAGAATGTATATCTCAAAGGCTTGGTAGGCGGAACCCCGTATCTGGATTTCATTGATTATGATTTTCTTAGAGATGAGTTGGATACCGAGGGAGGCACCTGTTTATGAAACCCATAAGCCATGTAAAGGGTTTGGTGATTTGCCACGGAAAATCAGAACTTTCCATAGCAAACTATATTACTACCAATCTGCACCTCCGGGTGGACCGTTATGCCAGAGATAAGGGGAAGCATAGTATTCAAATCACAGCCTTGGACTCCTTGCTAAAGGAAATCCCTTTTAAATCTCCCTCAGAATTCCTAAAGAAATATCCTGTGGAGACGAATGGAAAGGGAAAAAACATCAAACTTTTGAATTTTCGTTTATTTATCATAATGGACACGGACGATTGTACCCCTGCACAGGCTCAGGACTTTATGAGTGGAAAAATGTTTTCCGGCCATTGGTTGGCACCCTACATTGTTCCGATTTACAGCATCCAAAAGATGGAACATGCCATGGTGGAAGCAGGTATCATGAAGAAGAAGATTAAGGAAAGCGATAAAGGCTCGTTTTATGAGAGGATCTTTCCCATTAATCCGAAACCACTGTCCTACGATACGTTTTCGGAGATAAAGACCTTTCGCCAAAAGATAGAGAACTGCAAAAAGACCAATTTGAAGGAATTCGTAGACTATTGCCTTTCCTTAGTGCAGGGGTAAAAAATTATCTAAAAAAATTTTGAAAAAAGCAAAAAAAAGACTTGCTTTTTGGACATAAGTGTGGTATCATGTACAGGCATGAAAAAAGGGCGCTTTGCCCTGCTATGAAAACAGAAAGAGGTGAAAGCAATGAAGGAAGGACTCCATCCGAAGTACGAACAGACTACGATCAGATGCGCGTGCGGTGAGATTATTGAGACCGGTTCTACCAAGAAGGACATTAAGGTTGAAATCTGCTCCAAGTGCCACCCTTTCTATACCGGCAAGCAGAAGCTGGTTGACACCGGTGGACGTGTTGACCGTTTCAACAAGAAGTTCGGTCTGAAGTAATGAGACAAG
>JAFOZC010000107.1 GCA_017391305.1 Oscillospiraceae bacterium
CGTCATTGAAGTCAAAGTACAGATTATTCTCAGTGGGTCTTCGCCCTACATGAAGATTGACAGAACCAACGGTAACAGCTTGACCGTTTGCGCTTTTGTACTTAATGGTAACGGTATAATCCTGTACTGCGGAAGCATCATAGGCAGGAGAATAATCCAAATAATAGGTATTGGGTTTCACGCCGTCGGTGCCGGAGGTGTGGATGATTTCACCGCTGCCGCCGAATTTGTCGAAGCTATAGGTCAGGCGAAGATCCGCCACCATTAGGGTGTCTACGCTCTCTTTGGAAGCGCCGGTATAGGTATAATAATCCTGATGTCCCGACCAGGAAATATACATATTGGAAGCGGTAGATTCCATAGCGTAGAGTCTGTTCAGCAGAACAACCGCACGGTTCTTGGTGGTGCTTGCGCTGAGTGCCGCAGTTCCCCAACCGCCCTGACCTGTAGCATCACCGTCTCGGAACAGGGGGTAGTAGGTTGAGCCGCTGTTGCGATAGATCATAACAGAGCCGTCGCTGAATACATCCACAGAGTTTTGGATAGAGGACGTCTCCATCTGTGCGCTGAAGGGACTCCGTGAGCCAAAGAAGCCCGCTGCGCTGAAGCTGTCGTTGTAGCCCAAGGTCAGGTTATAGTTCTTTTCGGGAGTTTCCCAATAGCTTCCTGTCCCCTTGGTGATCTTGCAATCGGTGTAGAAGTTGACTGCCGAGGGATTGGGCGATTTCGCATTTGAGCCCTTTGCGCCGTATTTGATGTTCCAGTTCACAAATCGCCGCTGAGAAGCGGAGAAATAGTAATTCGTTCCGTCATAGAGGGCGGTTTTCGCATTGGTGACCGTGCCACCAACGGCATCGTAGGACAGGACCCTGTTCAGCTTTTCATCTACAATGAGATAGGGCTTGTAGGCATCTGTCAGAGCGTTGGTCTTGGTGTATCGGTAGTAAAGCTCGGGATCCTTTGCACTGTTGGTAATGGTAACGGGATTCTCCTCACGGATGTAATAGGAGGAATTGGCCCATTGGAGGAAATCCTGTCCCTCATTGGCCTTTCGGTAGAAAACGCCACTGTCGGCCCGATAGCCTACGGTCTCGGAGCTGCCGTAATAGTAAGAGCCTACATAGGGCTTCCAGCCTGCTCGGTTTTCATACAGACGGACACGGTTAAAGTTTGCGGACTTGGTCTGATTGATAAAGGCAACGGTAGGATTCACGGTTTTGGCAAGCTCCGTATGCTCATCAAAATTATGATGGGGGATCTGGAGAATATCTGCCTTCAGATCCGCAGCGGGGTACATGCTCATGAGAACCGCATCCGCATCACGGATATCACCGGTAAAAATCGCTTCCTTCCCGTCAAAGGTCATACGCATAACCAGTGACTGGTTATTCTCATTGGGATGGTTGGTGCAGGAAGCATCGTTCAGCAGGAGCTGATTGCTGCCGTTGGGCTTATACCGATCCTCTACGGCATAGAGAATATCGAACTGTACCCCTGCGACCTTGAAGCTCTCGCCGGTATGGGGCTTGTAATACTTGGCTTCGGGATACATCTGTGTCACTCTCTGGATCAAGCTTCGGGAAGTACCCTCAAAGTCAAAATTATACATAATGTTCAGCAGATCGAATTGGGTGTTGTACTTGTGCAGGAATCTGGGGAAGCCGCCGCAATGGTCTGCGTGATTATGGGAAATGAACCAGGTGTTGATCACCATCTTGGTTCCTTCCTCTGTGCCTGTAATGGATCGGAGGAAGGCATAGAGCTCCTCGCAGGAGCGATCGCCCATTTGGTTGGCCGCACCGCCGTCAATGATGAAGAGGCTGTTGTCACGCATCTTGATGACGAACATAGAGCCGGCATTGCCACGGAACTGTATCCCAACGGTTTCGGGGGAGGCGGCTGCCCAGCCATCCTCCATGCCGGACAGCGCATACATATAGAGCTCTGTTTTTCCGCTTCCGCTTCCCTCGTAAGAGAAAGTTCCCAAAGTATCCACATGGGTGTCTACAATAATACGGGTCATCTTGGTAGCGGGGACGAAGTAGGTATAGATCGCATAGGTCTTATCCGCAGACAGGTACTTGGCATAGCGGTTGGTATTGGTCTGTGCAGGACAGCTTCTGTGCCAGATGCAGGTAAAGCCGTTATCCTGCAGCTTGGTGCACCAGGCGGTGAAGCCGGAGGAGGTAGTCCCTGTTACAATACGGAGCTTGGATTGATTCTTGCAGTTCTTATAGCCTGCGGCGACACCGCAATCGTAGTCCATCCAGCCGGAGGATGTTCCCCCATCGTAGGCAGGAACAAAGACCTTGCCTGTAAGGGGGCCCAGCTCACGGGTGGGAGGGCTCTCTACGATTTCATAGGAGGACAGCTCGATGGGATCTGCAAAAGCCTCACAGGGCTCTTCCGGCATAGACTCTTCCTGCGCTGTGGCACCCACGGCAGGCAGGATTCCCATGACCATGGTCAGCAACAAGCTGAGAAGCAGGGAGAAGACGAGCATTTTCCAAAATTGTTTCATTGTAATACACCCCTTATTCTGTTTATAGTATGGTCTGTATACGGCGGTATCGGGGTCAGTGCGCCAAGTCGGTTTTTTGTTCAAAAAGGGCTACCTTCCCGGCCTCCGATCTCTGCAGGGAGCTTATGCCGTAAAGTAGGCTCTTGCGCTGTCACAATAGGCGAAGAGCGCCTTGCACAGCGCTAACAGGGTGCCGGTCTTGCCGTTGCCGTAGGTATCGGCGCTATACTCCAGCGTGGAGGACACAGGGGTATCGCCGTCATAAGCCTGCACCGACACCACGGCTCTCAGCTCTGCGGCTAAGAGGCTGTCAACAGTGAACACATAGTAGCCTAAGGACGCATTATATAGCTCGGGGTTGCTTGCGGTGGCGGTCTTTGTAGCGCCCTGTGTATCTGTATAGGAGATCCGCAGGGTCAGTGCGGTGGGATCGCCCTCATAGGCAGTGGGGTCAAAGACGAAGCGCAACGCAACCTTGGATTCTAAGCTCAGGGCCTTGCCCACCCAGGTAAGGGGAGCATTCTCCAAGTCGTTCAGAACCGTGTTGGTATTGCCGAAGGTCACAGCCTCCGTATCGGACAGATA
>JAFOZC010000108.1 GCA_017391305.1 Oscillospiraceae bacterium
CCGCAAGAGGAACTCCGTAGTCTCGTAGAGATATGCGCTTTGTACGGCATATTTCTTTTCGCAGTTTACACGGGAAGTATTTTCCCAAGCATCCTTCGACAAGGATTCTCCATAGTCGAGGAAGCAGTTTTCTGCATATTGAATGCCCACACGAGTCACATCCTCTGAAGTCAGCTTTTCCCTGTGAATAAAGCAACTCGCTTCTTCAAACTGCGGCGGCAGTTGGAACAATAAGCGATATAATTCTTCTTGGTTTGGAGTTTTCAAGATATTCATGGCTTCCCTCCTTTTGCTAAAATTACTCGATCCAAAATCTCGATTGGGCTTCTCTGTCCGGAAGTTCACCGAAATTGTGGGAGAACTTCAGCTTCTTGCCGTTAGACAGTTCTATCATAATGGTGGGCTGGCCGTAATGCATGGTTCCCTTTACCACGGTTTTATGACCAAAGGAAACGGACTGAATTGTTTGGCCGATGACATCTGCACAGAATGTTTCCGAAAGATCTACTTGAGGCGTTTCTGCGATTCTGTCATTCATAAATAGGATATGGACACCTTTACGCAGAATCAAAACCTTATCGCCGCAGACAAAGCCAATGTCGGCATTGTACTCGGTAAAGGCTTCTTTTTGTACGGTCGTATCACTTTCATCGAAGTACAGAATTCGATCAATTTTCATGCCGACCGCGTCATAGTATGGCTCAATGCTTTCAAAATTCCGACCGTCCTTTTTCGCCTCTACCAATTCATAAAGGGCATAGAACAGGTTCTCTGTCCCATGATCTTTCTCACAGCAACGCAGGTAGCTTTCCTCCGTACCGATCCCTTCCAGTACTTCATCATAATCTTCCGGGCTCTCTGCGAGATCATACTGTAGCATAAACCGATACAAGTCAAATGTATTTCTATCATAGGTAGAGAACAGAAAACGATTCATAACCGACATGCCAAAGCGCTTGACATCCCATCCGTGCGCTACCATAAGCTGTATGGTTTCTTTTATCTTTTTCGCCTTGTAGTAGTTTCTTTTGGGTGTTTGTCGTCCCGTATTCAAAAAACTGAGAAACACCCTGTCGAAGATATTTTTCTCATCGCACACCTGATTCGTATCTGCTCCTGCAAGGATCAATTCCTGTATTTTATTGATATCGGGATACCCGCTCTCGCAAACCTTTGCAAGCTTCATGTCTAATTCCTGTTTCGTCATTCTTTTCACCCTTTCCGAATTTCACATATCGTAAATCGTAGTTACTTTGTTATGGACACAAAGGCCGCGCTACCCCACGGGGCGGTGGCATTTCGGTCGGTGAAGAGCCACAGAACGGGGACGCCGGTGGGCTCTTCGGGGAATTCTGCCTGACCGTCGGTGAAGATGACCAGACTGTCAGGTGTTTCATTCCTATCTTCCAGGAAATCAAAAATGCAGAAGAAATCTGTCCCACCGCCGCCTATGGGTCGGATGGCAGCTAAATCCTGAAAGTCAGAAAACGGCAGAGGCGCATAAACTCGCACATCAAAGAAGCCCAAGTGCGCTTCCATGCTCTGTCCCAGTTGGCTCAGGGCATTGCACAGCTCACCGTACACCACCGCCAGCATTTCATCGGTCACAGACGCAGAGGTATCCACCATAAACCAGACCTTCAGGGGAGTCTCCCGTTTATCGTTGTAATCCGGCATAAAGAATTCCGTATCCTGCAAGCGCCGATCCGGCGGCAGGAAGGAATAGTCGCAAACCTCCGTCTGCACAAAGCGGTGGAGGAGCTGTCTCCAATGTAAGGTAGCCTTTTGGGCTTTCTCCCAAATCCGCTCCCGAAATTCTGCTTGGATGCCGGCGGCATTCTGCCGTTCCCTTTGGTCGCGCAGGTTTTGGAGTGCTGCACGGGATTCTAAATTCCATACATTGTGAAGAAAGCGAGGCGTTTCCCCCTCCGTTTTGTCTGTTTTCACATCTACCCGATCGGGCTCGATTTCTTTTACCTCCTGATTCCAATCCATTCGAGGCAGCTTGGGGATCTCCTGCCCGTCTATAAACGCTCCCGAAAAATCCTCCCCCGGCTCCAAAAGGATCACACTCTGCTCCAATGCCACAGCCTTCCGATCCCACCACTCCTCGGAGTCGATCATATATCGGTTTTTCTGTCCCGGCTTTAGCGTCGCCGGGTCAAATGGCACGCAGGCCATGGCTTCTTGCGGTGTGAGACCTCGCCCTTCCATGCGAGGGAAGAAGGTTTCGGAGTAGAGCTTCCCTATACCGGAAAGCTTTTCCTGATTCCAACCCATTTCCTTTAGATAGGAATTGGCAATGATATCGCAAGACAGATGGAAGCGATCCCCCTTGTAATATTGGGGTCGGTCTATATGCCCCAGTGCAATGTGCATCAGCTGATGGGCAAGGATAAATTGGAGAGAGCTTTGGCTCAGTTTCTGTAACCACTCACCGTTGAGAAATATGCAGGTTCCGTTGGTAGAGATGCGAAAGACATCTTTCGTGGCAATGTAGGTCATGTCCCACAAAGGGAAGGCAAAGGCTCCGTGGAACATATGAAGCGTACTTCTTGCCGCCATGAGTTTCTGCCTCAGGAGCTTCTTCCGTCCCTCCGTCATAGCTGTCCGTTCTCCTTGGCGGTTTGATACACAGAATTCCGCTTCAGCATGGGAATTAGCTCGGGAATCTGCATATAATCCCGAAGGAGCTTTACACGGAAGCTCCACGGAAGTCTGCAAGCGTAGTCTATGGAATAGTCGAGCTTTATCTCTTGTGGGTGTCTTCTTGCATAGCGAACCATAACCGAACGCAGAGCGATCTGCAGTTCCTCACTTCGGGGCGTTTCCGCTCGGTCTCCCAGAAAAATGTCTTCCATAGAGGGCATTGCTCTATAGATCTGTGTCCAAGTCTTAAAATTGTTTGCCACAGCGAAGCCGATGCAACCGACAAGCATGGGATAGATTTTGTCCACGTCCTCGGAAACCGTATTGAGAATATTGCTGACCATCTCCCACGAACGGGGTGTCGGAAATGCCAACGAACCTGCGGTAGGCTCAAAGCGCAGAAGTGCAACGGGATTGTATTCCAAGTAGCCCGTTACAAAGGGGTGTATGTCCTTCCTCACCGCCCAGCGGTGCCAGGCATCGTAGTCCCCCTTGATTTCGATGTGACACAGACGGTTGGCAAGAGCCTTAGGCATATGGTAGGCAACGGATTTGTCCGTAATGCGGTTTCCTGCCGCAATAACGATGCAGTTTTCCGGCAGACGGTGTTCCCCTACGGTACGATCCAAGGTAATTTGATATGCCGCCGCCTGCACAGAGGGTGGGGCCGCAGAAATCTCGTCCAAAAACAGAATATTTACCGTATCTGCACTCTCATCCATCTGAAAAATCTTAGGCTTCAACCACACCGCAAGAGTCTTATCTTCGTTAGCTGTGGGAATGCCCCGCAGGTCAACGGGATTAAAGAGCAGTAAGCGCACATCCGTCACCACGCACTCCTTCCCCGTATTCTCCCGGATTCGATCCGCCAAAGCTCGGACACCCTGGGATTTACCCACACCGGGTGGCCCCCAAAGCATCACTGAGGGAAAGCTCCGCAAAGGTGCCTCTGTTCGTATCAGTGCCGTATATGCTTCGGACAGCATGTCCACCATTGCCTGTATATTCATGGGAAATAGTTCGGATTCAGTGATGTTCATAGGAAGTCTCCGTTCCAATATGTTTTTGTCGATAGGTATGCATTCTGATTATAATGGAAAATATCTTTGAATTGGTCGCTTTGAAAGCGACATTTTATTTGGTAAGGGTTTTTTGATCTAAGTGGAAGAGGACTTGGTTAATGGTGTATAGATCATAGATTCCCTGACGGAAGAAGTATTCGATGATAACATCCCTCTTGTTGCTGTGGGACAGGGCGAAGCCGGCACGGCGCAGAAGGTCGGTTGCCTCCGGGAGAGAAAGATGCAGAGCAAAGGAAAGAGCAAGAACCGTGTCCTTTGACGGAGCGTAGTCCCGATCGGACATGATTTTAGAGAAAAGTCTGCGGTCTATTTGGGCGGCTTTGTATACTTCCGTATCACGAAGACCCTTTCTGTGGATATGTAGGGACAGGGTCTCTACGAAGGTCTTGTCTGTGGTTCTGTCCAGTGCATTCCGTATACTTACAGACGGTGTTTCGCTCTGATAATTCCGCATAAGGATAGCCACCGCAGATGGATCATACCGATCTCCAAGGACCTTTGCCCCGGACTTTTGTTGTTGGCCTTGTGGGTCTTCGTCCTCGTCATAATGCCGTATGCTGTATTGGATTCTGCTTTCATCCTCATCGTCGATGCTATACCGAATATCAGGCCTTACTGTGCCGTCGTCCTTCTTAGAAAACTTGACCTGAGCCACTGAACGCTCCGCCGGTTTCACAGAAGGTACTTCCGGAACAAGGTTCTGTCTCACATAGAGATCCGCACTCTCGGTCAATTCACTGATTTTCTTTTTTCTGAATAACCGAAACATAATATTACTCCTCTCCTCGTAAGCCCCTGCTATATCGGGATTGCAAAAGTGAACTTCAGGTATTTCACTGAAAAAATGTCAAAAAAC
>JAFOZC010000109.1 GCA_017391305.1 Oscillospiraceae bacterium
AAGGCCGCTTATGAAGAGGCCGAGCACGCTTCCAAGTTCGCAGAGCTTCTGGGCAGCTACTTAGAGCCCAACATGAAGAACGACACCAAGCACAATCTGGCATGGCGCGTAGACTGCGAGTACGGCGCAACCTCCGGCAAGTTCGAGCTGGCAAAGGTCGCCAAGAAGCACAATCTGGATGCCATCCACGACACCGTCCACGAAATGGCAAGAGACGAAGCTCGTCACGGCAGAGCTCTGGAAGGCCTGCTGAAGCGCTACTTCAAGTGATTCCCTCAAATATGAGTTTCTTCATCCCCATCCTCTAATCCCATAGAAAACCGACGATAATCTTTACCGCCGGTCACCGAACCGGTGGCCGGCGGTATTTCTCGTTGCTCACAAGTTCCCATACGGGCTTGGAAAAACGGGATTTTAGGAAAAATTGCGATAATGATTGAAAAGTGGGGTAAAATATGATATACTTCATAGTTGCGGGAGAAAATCGCCTCCCGCAAGAGAAAATATATATGCAAGGAAGGAACGCCTATGCTTGAAATAAAGAATTTATCCTATCGTGTAGAGGGAGAGGATGGCCCTGTTGACATCCTGAAAAATGTCTCCCTGAATATTGAAGACAAGAAATTCGTGGTCATCACCGGCCCCAACGGCGGTGGCAAGACCAGCATGGCTCGAGCCATTATGGGCATCTATCAGCCTACAGGCGGTCAGATCCTGTGGAACGGAACGGATATTACCAATCTCTCCGTCACCGACCGCGCCCGTATGGGAATCTCCTACGGCTTCCAGCAGCCTCCCCGATTCAAGGGTATGAAGGTACGGGATCTGCTCACCGTTGCCGCCGGAGAAAAAATCAGCCACGATCAGGCCTGCTCCTATCTGACCAAGGTCGGTCTCTGTGCAAGGGACTATATTGACCGTGATGTAGACAGCTCTCTGTCCGGCGGTGAGGTCAAGCGTATTGAGATCGCCACCATTCTGGCAAGGAAATCCGAGCTCATGATCTTTGACGAGCCGGAGGCAGGCATTGACCTGTGGTCCTTCGCCCGTCTGACAGAGACCTTTAAGGAAATTCATGACAAGAAGGAAGCCACCATTCTCATCATCTCCCACCAGGAGCGGATCATCCGTCTGGCAGATGAGATCGTCCTGATTGCAGGAGGCTCTCTCTCCGACCGTGGCACTGTGGAGGAGATCTATCCCAAGATCATTGCAGACACCGTATCGAGCTGCAACATGCTGGAGGTGAACAACAAATGCTGAACGATATCCAAAAGCACATTTTAGAAATGGTTGCGGATCTCAAGGGTACCGGAGAAGGGGCTATTAACATCCGCTCCGACGGCCAGAAGGCCTTCCGCAGAAATACGGAAAATATCGTCATCGAGTCCAAGACCGACAAGGACGGCATTGACATCCGCATTGCCCCCCATACCCATCAGGAACACGTCCACATCCCTGTGGTCGTCACAGAGTCCGGACGGAAGGATCTGGTGTACAACGATTTCTACATCGGTGACTATGCCGATGTGACCATTGTGGCAGGCTGCGGCATCCATAACTGCGGTGACTGCGATTCCGAGCACAACGGCCTGCACACCTTCCACGTAGGCAAGTTTGCCAAGGTCAAATATACAGAGAAGCACTACGGCGACGGAGAAGGCAGCGGCAAGCGGATCCTGAACCCCCAAACCGTGCTGTATCTGGAAGAGGGTGCTTCCGTCACTCTGGAAACCACCCAGATCCGTGGAGTGGATGACACCAAGCGTTATACCAAGGTGGTCTGCCAAGGCCCTAACAGTGAGATCATTGTCCGTGAGAATCTGCTGACCCACAATGACCAGCGCGCAGATTCCGAGATGGATATTTTCCTCAACGGAGAGGACAGCAAGGCTCAGGTCATCTCCCGTTCCGTTGCACAGGACAATTCCACCCAGGTGTTCTACCCCAGAGTAGAGGGGAACTGCAAGTGCTTCGGCCATGTCCAGTGCGATGCCATTATTATGGGAAGCTCCAAGGTTCGTGCCATCCCGGAGATCACCTGCAATCATGTAGATGCCTCCCTGATCCACGAAGCCGCCATCGGCAGGATCGCAGGAGAGCAGATCTTAAAGCTCATGACTCTGGGTATGACCCCGGAGGAGGCAGAAGCCAAGATCCTGGAAGGCTTCCTGCGCTGAGGAGAGAGCTATGTTTTCCGTCACCCTGATCACCGTAGGCAAGTGCAAGGAAAAATTCTACCTTTCCGCCGCCGAGGAATATGCCAAGCGACTGGGAGCTTACTGCAAATTCAAGCTGTTAGAGCTGCCTGAGACCAGACTCCCCGATGACCCCTCCCCCGGAGAGATTCGGGCAGGGCTGTCCAGAGAAGCCGAGCTTATTGAAGCCCAGATCCCCAAAGGGGCTTGGTTCTGTGTCCTGACACCGGAGGGGAAGGAGCTGTCCTCCGAGGCTCTGTCCGAGAAGATCGGTCAAGTGAAGCTCAGCGGCAAAAGCGCCGCCTGCTTCCTCATCGGCTCCTCCTTCGGCATAGATCCTCGGATCAAGGCCATGGCAGATTTCCGTCTGTCCTTCGGCCCTATGACCTTCCCCCATCACCTGATGCGGGTCATGGCACTGGAACAGCTCTACCGCGCAGAAACCATCGCCGCCGGCACAAGATACCACAAATAAAACCCCAAAGCCGCAGGAATCCCAAACAGATCCCTGCGGCTTATTTTATCTCCTTTCCCCTTTCCCAAGCCCCACCCGGACAACTATCTCTGCAAATTTCGGTTTATCGTTCTGTTTTAAGTTTGCTCACAGCCCTTGCCTCTCCCTACGGGAGAGGTACCTCCCGAAGGGAGGGGGAGAGGGATGTGCAGACAGTGGGTGGAGGGATGCAGTTCGTTGGATAAATCGGTGCGGTAGTTCTATGGATAGTCTGTGGATGGAATCGGTGCAGTGAGCCCTCTCAGGCGCTTCGCGCCAGCTCTCCCGGAGGGAGAGCCAAGAGCTTGGTGGGTGTCGATGGGCGGAGGGAGGGCCGAGGGGGGATGGGAGGGAGAGCCAAGGGTGCGGTGGGTATTGGTCAACAAGTCGATAAAGGGGAATTGGTTGCTTGATCAATCCCGATTTTGGAGATAATGGTGGAGGTAATTGAGTGTTTTCTTCTTGTCGGCGGACCAGAGGGGGGCAAGGAGGTCTTTTTTGGCACCGTCGCCGGTGATGCGGTGAATGACGGTCTCTTTAGGGAGGGCTTGGATGCATTCTTTCAGGATGCAAGCATATTCCTCCAAGGTCAGGGGACGGACTCTTCCTTCTTCATATTCCCGAGCCAAGGGGGTGTTGCGGAGGATGTGGAGAAGGTGAAATTTCACCCCGTCTGTACCGCTTTCTGCCGCCAGCCTTGCGGTGGCCACAGGATCATCTCCGGGAAGGCCGATGATGATGTGAGTGATGACCTCTAACCCTGCCGCCCTGAGACGGGAGACCGCCTGTCTGTAGACCTCTGTGGGATAGCCACGGTTTATGTACCGCGCCACCTCATCATCCGCGGTTTGAAGCCCCAGCTCGACAGTGACGGGCTTGATGCGGTTGAGTTCCTGCAGAAGCTCCACCGTTTCCTCCGGCAAGCAATCGGGACGGGTGGCAACATTCAGCCCCACAATATAGTCCGGGGCCATTGCCTCAGAAAACAGCTTCCGAAGCTTTTCCACAGGGCCGTAGGTGTTGGTAAAGGACTGGAAATAGGCAATATACTTTCCTTCCCTAATTTTGGCCTCTACCCGTTTTTTCGCCTTTTCCAACTGTTGGGGGATATCGCTCCCCCCTTCTGCAAATTCTCCCCCTCCAAGGGCAGAGCAGAAAATACATCCCCCTACCGCGATCCTTCCATCCCGATTGGGACAGGTAAAGCCCCCATCCAAAGAGAGCTTGTAAACTTTACAACCGAATTTTTCCCGATAATAGTCATTGGCAGTCCTGTACATATCATCACCCCTGTTCTGTCTCTGCCCATTATATCGGAAAAGACCCCAAAAAGCAATTCTCAACTTCACACATACCCTAAAACCAAGGCTATGATCCAATAAATCAAGCTGTAGACCACGCCCTACACGATGATAGACCCCGCAACGGTAAATATTTTGGCGGCCGTGCCGAGGATGAGCCCCTCTGCTGCTGTCAATATAGAACACAGTAATATTGCAAAAAAATATTTACATCCAATCGGCGGTGTGGTATAATCAAACAAAACAAGACAAATTTCGATACATTGCAGTTAATGTGGGTGAACTATTATCTACCGTAAAATCGGAAACCACAGCATAAAAAGAAATTCATCCTATCAAGCATCTAATGTTTTTCAAACATCTGAATACTTGGTGGGAGTTATAGGGAGATGCGTGAATTGAAAAGAAAAAAATTTTATATCAACTCAGACAACATTCAAAAGGTTAACAATCATTTGAAATGGCAATTTCGTATCAATCGGAGGCGGGACAGAACTGCGCCGATCGCACGTTTCGTTTCCGTACTGCTTTATCTTGCTTCAACCTGTTTGCTGTTTTATGGTATCGGATGTCAAATTGATCCGTCCATGTCTACTGTCCCTGTGCTCAGCAGTATATGGGAGATGTACTATTCATACCTACCCATTTTCGATATGGCGTGGTATTTCAGTCTGTTGGCTATGATCCTTACAATATATGTGCCGATTTTTGTTGTACCTATAATAATCTATTTACTCGCTTGCTTGCTGTATCATCCCAAAGCTAAGTTTGAGACACCGTCGGGGTGCGGATACGAACAAGCACATATTCTCGTTGAGAATCATAAAAAAGCAAATTCCTATCCTAAAGTTCCATCTTGGATGCCGTCAATTTCCGTTAGCCTCGAGGAAAATTTACCTATTATTTTTTCTGTTGTCAGTGCAGTTATCCCCGCACTGTGCTCAGTAATCATTGTAGGAATTACCTCCGATAACAAATTCGATGCTATCGTGGGAGGCGCAATCACCTTTGCTCTCATCGGCCTTGCCTTATGGCTCATTTCGTTACCTTACTGGATGTGGCTCGTTATGACTTTTTTATCACATGTCAAAGATAAATATCGCTATGCCATCGACGAATTTCTGTTAGCAAATGACGAAGAGGAGGCCGCACGCCGCGAGGAGGCAGCAAAGGCAAGGGCGGACGCCGCGCACCACCGCAGAGAGGAAGCAATTGCTTCAATGGCTCAATGGTGGCAAGAACGGCAGAAGGAAAGCGAGGATTATAAAAAAAGGCTCCACGAGTGGGCAACAGATGATGACGCCCCCACCCCCGGTAGCGGCAAAGGAATCTGATCACATCACATGATGGTGCAAAACCAATAAATAACACCATAAACAACACTTGCAACTGTACCGTATACAATTACAGGTCCCGCTATGGTAAACATTTTTGCACCGACGCCTAATATAAACCCTTCTGCTTGTGGTCAAGTAGGACCCATTCGTTTTCGAAAAATATTTACATTAAACAGGTAGTGTGGTATAATGAAATAAAGTGAGGTATTACATATGAAACGATTACTTGTCATTTTTGTTATTCTTTTCCTTATGGTAGCAGTATGCGGCTGTTCCAAAACGAGTGTAAGAGAGGACGCTGACGTAACGTTAACATTTATTTGTGGAGATAAAGATATTAGTGTTACATTAGAGGATAGCGAGGCAGAAAAGGTCGTAGACATTCTTAACGGGAACGACTACGCTCCCGTTTCGTCCGGTCTTCGCTCTTGCGGCTTTGATAAAAACGTTTCACTCAAAGTCGGAGGTCATGTTTTTGCAATCGCCTGCGATATGTGTAATAATATTCAAGATCTTGGTAATTTGAGATACTTTAGCGTTACTCAGGAGGATATGGAATATATCCGTTCTCTTTTTGAAAAACACGGCGGATATTTTCCCTGTATATGATGAAAAGGCTTGACCGATCAGGTCAAGCCTTTTTTTGCGGACGGGCAATGCCCGCCCCTACAGCTACGTATGACAGGATATGTAGGGGCGACCATTGGTCGTCCGTTAAAATAATGTTGTAATCCAGTAAATAACCCCATAAATCACACTTGCAACAGTACCGTAAACAATCACAGGGCCGGCGATGGTGAACATCTTTGCGGCGGTGCCTAAGATCATGCCTTCTGCTTGTGTCAATATAGGACACATATTAGGACCGTTAAAAAAATCTATTTACATCAATGTGGCAACATGGTATAATGCTATAAAGTGAGGTGATCGTTCTATGGCAACCAAGGCAAAAAAGAAAATCCATCCGATGCCCAAATTGGGTTGGAAGGATCAATTGATATATTGGGTAGCAAGCATATTAACCGGAGGCTTCTCTATAGGATGTCATTTCTTGGTATTAGTCATGCAAGACAACATTGCCTTCTCGGACTCACAGGTAATTGCCAGAACCGTAGGTCGTGGAAATTTGTTCTATTTCTTAATATGCCTATGGTGTATGCTATCGTTTGTTTTGATATTGGTTGGTCCCTATCAAAACCGATTTCCGATTTTTGGAAGATCTAATATCAAGTATGGTCCGCCTGCATATCCTCGCACCTATCCGCTACTTATGAAGAACAAGCCAAAACATTGGATCAGTCCCAAAGAAGTCCAAAAGAAAAAGCGAACTCGAATCATTGTGGCAATGGTACTGGTCTTAACTTTTTTGATCAGTGCAGCTGTTTTTCCGCTATCCCTCTATGGCAGAGCGGTCCTGCATGAAGACGGTACTGTTGTCGTGTATAATGCACGAAATCGGGAAGTACATCATTATACAACTGATGAAATTGTTTCTGTTGAACTGGAACCCTATCGTTCCAGCGGGCGTTATATCAGTAGTTGGTATCTTCATTTTGTAATAACCACCGATGATTCTGAAACATATAAATTTGCCGCACATTCTTTTTCCGGAACAGATCTTCAGCAGCTTCAAACCATGATCCATGTAAAAGAGGAATTATATGATAATCAATGCCTTATTTCCGGTTTAGAGGATGTTCAAAAAGTAATTCAGAGTCAATATCGTCAATCGGATGAGAAAGCTCTTGTGTATCAACTTTTTGAAATACAAAATTAGATCAGAAATACAAACAGAGAGCGGTATGATTGGTAATCATACGATGCAAAAAACACATCCAATAACTTGCTTGCTCAAATAATAGGACTTCACATCAAAGTGGAAGTATAGCATAATATAGTAAAGTAATGTGAGGAGCAACTTATGAAAGAAATCAAAATTTCTATTCCCGAATACAACAATGGTGTCGAATATGTATGGGAAGATAATTTCAAAATTAAAACATCTGCACCATTTGATACATTGACTATTGAAGCCAATCGTGAAGGGCTAATTTCTTTAGCGAGGCATCTTTTGCATTTGGCGCAGGATGATGTTCCAAACGGTTGCCACTTCCACTTGGATGAATATAACTCCTTAGAAGACGGCTCCTTAGAACTGATAATCTCCAAGAACGAGGACCTGTAACATGGATCAAAACGTGCTTCCCAAGCGGAAGCAAATCCGCATTAAAGATTACGATTATTCCACACCCGGTGCATATTTCATTACGGTCTGCACTGCAAATCGTGAAAAAATCTTCTGGTCTGACCGTAGGGGCGAACTGTGTTCGCCCGCCAATGTACCGTTGTCTGATATTGGAATGATTGTGGATAATGAAATCAAAAAGTTAAATTCTGTATATGATGCTGTTCGGGTTGATAAGTATTGTATCATGCCGGATCATATTCATTTCATCATTTCCATTCATACGGATGAGAACGGGCGAACACAGTTCGCCCCTACGATTTCAAGGGTAATGAAGCAATTCAAAGGATCGATTAC
>JAFOZC010000110.1 GCA_017391305.1 Oscillospiraceae bacterium
GCAAGCTGGACAAGTCTGTTGTGACGGGGAACCTGCCTTACTTCCGCCACAGGATCTATGCCTACAACGACACTCCCGACACCATGCTCCTGTACTGGACGGGACACAAGGACTACACTGTCTATAAGGGCACTCCTCAGAATGACCTGATCGGCCTCATCAGTGCTGACCTCCGTGTTCGTTACAGGTTCGAGAACTCCGCAGGAACGGGGGAGATTTTCTACGACGGCTGGCAGGGACAGAAGGCAGGGACCTATTGGCTGGAATTCCCCAATGGCTACAAGAGCGGCACTCCCGGGGACTATCCTGTTGCGATCCAATACAAGAATGCCTCCGGCACGGTCTTAGAGCTGGGCAGAATGACCGTCCATGTAAAGAATCCTGCAAAGGATCCGGATTCCAAGGCCCTCTTCTTCGACTTTAACGACGACGAGGCCGCCCGTCTGCGGTATAAGAATCAGCCCCAGTACAAGGAGATCAACTTCGACGGTAGCAACCGCTGGACCTATATTGAGTACCAT
This sequence comes from Oscillospiraceae bacterium, assembly GCA_017391305.1. GTDB lineage: Bacteria > Bacillota > Clostridia > Oscillospirales > Oscillospiraceae > JAZOXB01. The sequence continues at coordinate 522 of JAFOZC010000110.1, forward strand.
GGTACAAATAAAATCAGCGATCCCACTACGGGATATGTGGATACCAAGGCAGGTATTCTCAAGATTTACAGTAAGACGGCTGATTCGGTACGCCGAAATTTATCTCTGTACACCTTTGCAGAAGGGAAAACACCCCTGAACTATAATGCAAAGGATGCAGAAATCATTCAGCTTCGCTTCAAGATGGATAACTTGAAGGCATGGGAGGAGCAGGCACCTTACTTCCGGATGTTCTACTATTACAATAACGGCACAGAGAACGTCTATACCCACGACAGAGACGGTAAGCTTGGAGCAGACTTTGTATCTGACGGAGAGTATATGACTATGACCATACCCATTCTCACAGAAGGGGAGCTTTCTTCTGTGACAGATACCTACGCTCCGACGCAAACCCTCAACAGCTGTACTTCTATAACAGGACTCCGTCCTGCTTTCCTGAATCTGGTACCCATTGATACGACCAAGCCTGCCTCTATTACATTTGACTATATTTACATCGGACCCGAGGCAGATGCACCCGTGGACGAGGAGGAGAACTACCTGTTCTTCGACTTTACGGACACAGCAGAGGACAGAGAGCGTTATCACAGCGAGCAGTATAACTTCACCAACTTTGATCGGCAAGACAACCCCTTCTGGGCCACCTCCGAGACCAATTCAGAAGTTCAGGTCTATAACGAGCGTGAGATCGACAACAAGGAAGGTGTCATCAAGGTTGCTGTAGCAGAAACCAATGCGGCAGGGACCAACAACGCTAACTTAGGTCCCTGGATCGCAACTACAGGGATCCCCGGGGTCTTTGTGGAACGGGCAAACAAGCCCTTCCACGGCTTGGGCTATGAGCCCCAACGGGGAGACTATGTGCAGGTCCGCTTTATGCTCAGTGAGGGTGTGGTCAGAGCGGGACAGGATATTCCCACAGATATCGTCTTAGTCTATGACCGCACCACCGATGGCACCGTTGCCCGTGGCACCTATGACACCGTTCCAACCTACGAATTCAAGACCGGGGAATACATCACCGTAAACTTTGCACTGACAGAGGAGTTTACCACAGCGGATGTGATCAGCACCATAGGCTTCCGCTTCCGTGGGATCAAGTCCGAGACCAAGGGCTCCGGTACACTCACCATTGACTACATTTATGTGGGGCAAGAAGGAACCGTACCTCCCTCCGGCTGTACCGTTACCTTCTGCAACGAAGATGGAACCATCCTGGAGGAGCAGCGAGTAGCTATGGGCGCTACTGCAGATTACACCGGTGCTACTCCCACCAAGGACTATGACAAGGAGAAGCATTACACCTTCGCAGGCTGGGTAGATGGACAGGGCATGCCCGCAGATCTTACCAATATTCCCGACGATCTCACTGTCTACGCATCCTTTACTGCCACAGCCCATAGCTATACCGAGGAGGTCGTAAGCCCCTCCACCTGTACCGGAACAGGACAGAAGGCCTTCTCCTGCACCTGTGGCTATAGCTACATAGAGACCCTTCCTGCGGCAGATCACAGCCTCGAGACTATTCCGGCTATTCCTGCAACCTGTACCGAGACGGGTATGACCGAGGGAAGCAAGTGCTCCGCCTGCGGCGCTGTTCTCACAGTACCCACAGAAGTACCCGCCTTAGGACACAGCTCCGAACTCATTCCCGGAAAGGCGGCCAGCTGTCTCAGCTCCGGTTTGACCGAGGGTTCCCGTTGCGAGCATTGTGGCATTACCCTGACAGTCCAGGAAGTCATCCCCCGTTTGGGACACGATATACATTATACCGATTTGGGTGAAAATCACTTGGCACAATGCAGCCGCTGTGACAAGAGCCTGACTGAGGATCACAGCTATACAAGCGGCTCCTGTATCTGTGGCGCATTGGAGTTTGTGATAGACGAGAGTCTTACCATTTATCACAGTTTAAATCTGGCCAGCGATATTTCCGTAAATTATATCGTTCCCACAAGCACCCTCTCCGGGGCTGAAAATGTGTATCTGCAATGCGTCATTCCCCAATACGAAGGGAACCTCTTCACCGGCAGCGAGACCGTCACCCTCTCCCCCGTGGAAAAAGGCAGTTACTATTACTTTACTCTGGAAGGTCTCACCGCCGTCCATATGAACGATTTGATCCAAGCAACCCTGTACCTGCGTAAGAACGGCAAGAACTACTGTTCCGAAACAGATGAATACAGCATTGCCACCTATGCTTACAGCCGGCTGAACAGCGTAACCGGCGCCAAAAAGCTCAAAGTGCTCTGTGCCGACCTCCTGCGCTACGGCGCACAGATCCAGATCTACAAGGGCTACCGAACGGACAGCCTGGCAGATAGCGCCATGACAGAGCTCCACCGTAGCTACCTATCCTCCACAGAAGGACTGGAATTCGGCACCGAAAACGAAATTCTGAACGACCTGGCCTCCCCCAAGCTCAATTGGTATGCAAAGGCGCTGAACCTGAATTCCAAGATCACCGTCCGTTTCCTCATCAATGGGACAGGGTATACCGGCGATCTGAACGCCTTGACCCTAAAGATCCGCTACACCGATTATCTGGGTCAGCCCCGGGAAGCAGAAGTACCCCTGACGGGAGAATATTCCCCCGGAACCGGCTACTATGTCTTCGACTTTGACGGTCTCCTGGCCGCAGAGCTGCGCTGTACTCTGGAGGTGGCTGTCTACGACGGAGAGGCTCGTCTGACCAAAACCCTGCGCTATGCTCCCAGTAGCTACTGCAACGGAAAAACCGGGCAACTGGCCGAGGTCTGCAAGGCTCTCACCGCATATTCCGATTCTGCCTTGGTCTTCTTTACCGAACCCTAAGCCCATACATTCATTGCCCCATAGTCGGAATTATGTTCCGACTATGGGGCAAAACAATCCTTGATTCCATTCCGGTAGGGTATGGAATGACCGCAGGTCATTATTTCACATTCGCCATAGGCGAATATTTCACTAAATAAAGGGGTGGAATATGCGTTTCCTAATGTGTACCGAACGACGTAAAACGGTCCTGATAGCCTTGGCTTTCGAGGATATTTGCGTTGTTCAGTACGCATTATATCAGCGGTGGGAGCAAGAAAAGTGTCATAAAGGAAGGGCAGGGCATAAGATGTTGTACCGGAGAGGAATTCCGGTAATCATGTCTTAGGAGGGAGAATATGGCGATTTTTTCAAACCAAGCCACGCTGACCTATAATGGAAGCTCCACAAATTCCAATATCGCGTATGGCGAGATCCTGGATGTGCTGGTGGCCACCAAAACGGCCGTGGAAGGGAGCTATACACCCGGACAACTTGTGACGTATGTGGTCACACTTCGTAATACCGGGAATGCCGCACTGACCGGACTGGTGGTAACGGACGATTTGGGCGGATACGATTTTAACGGTACAACGGTTTATCCGCTGACTTATGAGGC
>JAFOZC010000111.1 GCA_017391305.1 Oscillospiraceae bacterium
AATTATGCCTGGGAAATTGTAGAGGATCTGGAATTCTGCCGCTTGCTTCCCCCGGGCTGGGAGCCTGTTGCGGCTTTCCACTTTATTAACGGGGTCTGTGTCATACGCTATATGAGAATCATCAAAGAAGGCGAAGAGCCGAATAGCTCCTATAAGGATCTGTACATCTCCACCGCCGACGGACATGTGATCTACATAAAAGGCTCCGGCTGAAGCAGAAAGGACATCCCTATGATCTATCTGGATAACGGCGCCACCTCCTTCCCCAAGGCTCCGGGAGTGGGAGAAGCGATGCAATATTATGTCAACCAAATCGGAGTAAATATCAACCGCAGTGTCTACGGCCCTGCACAGGAGGCCGGCTTGCAGACCCTGACCCTTCGGGAACAGCTCTGCGACTTCTTCTGCCATGACGATCCCAACCGAGTGATCCTCACAGGCGGAGCCACCGCCGCATTGAATCTCGCCATCAAAGGAAGTCTGAAGGCAGGGGATCACGTGCTGGTCAGCTCTATGGAGCACAATGCAGTCATGCGACCCTTGGTACAAATGGGCATAGACTTCGACCGCATCCCCTGTGACGAAGAAGGCTTCCTGCAAACAGAGAAAATCGAAGGTCTTCTGCGGCCCAACACCGCACTGCTTGTGCTGTGCCACTGCTCCAATGTCTGCGGCAGCATACAGGATGCCAAAAGGGTCGGGGAATTATGTAAACTCCACAGCATTCCCTTTGTCCTCGATGCCGCCCAGAGTGCGGGACACATTCCCATAGATTTTCAGGCGCTGAACCTCAGCGCCCTTGCCATCCCCGGTCACAAAGGGCTCTTAGGGCCTCAAGGCATCGGTGCGCTCCTGTTGAGTAAGGACTTTGCAAGGAATTTAGATCCTCTCATTGCAGGAGGCACCGGCAGTATGTCCGATTCCGAAGAGCTTCCCCCCTATTTGCCTGACCGCTTCGAGTCCGGCACTCCGAACCTCCCCGGCATTTACGGTTGGTCTGCGGCAATGGATTATGTAAACCAAACCGCAGAAGCACGGCGAGAAAAAGAGGAAGCCCTGACTCGGCTGTTTATAGAAGGTCTCAGCTCTATGGAGCATGTCCGTTTGGTCGGCACAAGGGATCTGCGCCGCCGTGTAGGTGTGATCGCCTTGGATTTCCTCCACATGGACAACGCAGAAGCCGCAGATCTGTTGGAGCAGAACCACGGCATCCTCACCCGCTGCGGCCTGCACTGCGCCCCCTCCGCCCACAAGACCCTAAACACCTTCCCCCAAGGGGTCGTTCGTTTCTCCCTCGGTCACTGCAACACCGAGGAGGAGATCCGACAGACCCTCCAAGCCATCGCTTCCCTCAAGTAAGGAAAGCTCCAACAGATTTTGATCCGGCTTATGGCTTTTCCTAAGAAAAACGGCTTAGGAATAGAACCGGTCGAGGCATAAATCGGAATTTGACGGAGTGAACGGATATTTTTCGGAATTTGCTTGACAGTATGACGGGAAATATGTTAAAATTCAAGGATGAAAAAGTAAGATTTTATGAGGTGATCACTATGTTGACTTGGGCAGAAAATATCGCCAAGCAAATTATCGCTCGTCGGCCCGATAAGGAAGAGTACGTCTGCGCCGCAGGCATCAGCCCCTCCGGCTCTATCCATATCGGCAATTTCCGTGATATCGCTACCAGCTTCTTTGTGGTACAGGCTCTCCGTGGTCTGGGCAAGAAGGCCAAGCTCCTGTTCAGCTGGGACGAATATGACCGTATGCGTAAGGTTCCCGTGAATGTTGCCGCTGTCCGTGACGACATGGAGCAGTATGTGGGCAGACCCTATGTGGATGTTCCCAATCCCTTCGGGGATGCTCTGGGTGCTAAGACCTATGCAGAATATTTTGAGAAGGAATTCATGGAATCCGTCAGTGCCTTCGGCATCGATATGGACTTCCGCTATCAGGCTCAGATGTACCGCAGTGGCAAGTACACCGAGCACGTTCTCTATGCAATGGAGAAGCGGAAGGAGATCTATGACGTTCTCTCCCGTCACCGCACTCAGGAGCCTACAGAGGAGGAGCGCAATGCCTTCTACCCTGCCAGCATCTACTGTGATCATTGCGGCAGAGACACCACCAAGATCCTGTCCTACAACGATGAGACCAAGGTCGCAGAGTACCGCTGTGCCTGCGGTCACGAGGGCAGCTTTAACTTCCGTGAGAATTTCAACTGCAAGCTGAGCTGGAAGACCGACTGGCCCATGCGCTGGATGTACGAGGGTGTTGACTTCGAGCCCGGCGGAAAGGATCACGCCACCCCCCACGGCAGCTTCGACACCTCCAAGGACGTTGCCAAGGAGATCTTCGGCTACGATCCTCCCCTGTTCCAGGGCTATGAGTTCATCGGCATCCGTGGCACCACCGGCAAGATGTCCGGCTCCTCCGGTCTGAACCTGACTCCCGGCGCTCTCCTGCAGATCTATCAGCCCGAGGTCATCCTGTGGCTCTATGCCAAGACCGAGCCTCTCAAGGCCTTCGACTTCTGCTTCGATGACGGCATCCTCCGTCAATACGGCGAATTCGACCGTATGCTCAGCAAGTATCAGGAAGGCACTGCCGATGATTTGGTCAAGGGCATTATGGAATCCTGCCTCATCGAGGGCCGTCAGGTACAGCCCGTTCCCATGAGTCTCCTTGTACAGATGGGCTCTGTAGTAAACTTTGACATCGACCTTCTGGAGACCGTTCTGGCAAAGAACGGCACTCCCTACACCTATGAGCAGTTCAAGGACCGTCTGGACCGTGCCAAGTACTGGCTGGAAGCCTGCGCTCCCGATCAGGTCTACCGTCTCCGTGATTGGAGAAACTGGGAGGACTACAACACCCTCACCGAGGAGCAGAAGGCAGAAATTCAGCTCCTGCACAAGAAGCTCAGCGAGAAGGACTACACCCTCGACGAGCTGAACACCATGATCTATGCCATCCCCGTAGAGGTTCGTGGGGTCGAGATGAACGACAAGGAAAAGAAGAAGGTACAGATGCCCTTCTTCAAGAATGTCTACCGCCTCCTCCTGAACCGTGAGCAGGGCCCCCGTCTGTACCTGTTCTTAGATGCACTGAACAAAGAAGACTACCTGCATCTGCTGGACTTCACCTATGCTCAGACCGAGGAAGAGGCAGAGCTGGATGCCCGTGCCAATGCTCCCGAGGAGGAAGAGACCCAAGAGATCGTCTACGGCGAACCCGATCCCGTAGAGGACTTCAAGGACACCGTCACCCTGGATGTGTTCAACACCATTGACCTGCGTGTGTGCAAGATCCTGAAGTGTCAGGAGATCCGCAAGGCTCGGAACAACTACAAGCTGACCCTCTTCGACGGCAAGGACAAGAGAGTCATCGTCTCCAGCCTGAAGGACTACTATAAGCCCGAGCAATTAGAGGGCAGAAAGATCATTGTCATCGCCAACCTCCAGCCTGCCCGTCTCACCGGTGTCACCAGCGAGGGCATGCTCTTAGCCGCCACCAACAACGCCTGCGGCTGCAAGGTCATCTTCGTCGATGACTCCGTCCCCGAAGGCACCATGATCCGCTAAATCATCCCACAGGATACCGCAACAAAAAGTCGCGGTATCCTGTTTTTTTCTTTCTTTTTTTACAACAATGTGATATAATAGCAGAGTGTATCCCCTATATGTGATTCCATTCAGCTCTTATGGAGGGTTTATGTATCAGAAAATGTTTGACACCGTAGGGCAGGCCGGGCAGATCTTGCTTGCCGCACGGCATATTGAGGACTCTGTACAGGTCAAGACCTTGACCTGTGATTTGGTAACGGAATATGATAAAAAGGTACAGGATTTCCTGTGCAGGGAGCTTCTTGCCGCTTATCCCGATGCAGGGATCTATGCAGAGGAAGAGGATCTGTGTGATATTGAGGGCAAGAGTCGCTATTTCATCATTGACCCCATTGACGGCACTGCCAACTTTGTCCGCGGTCTGCACCATAGCTGTATCAGCGTGGGACTCTATGCCGAGGGTCGGATGGAGGCCGCCGTTGTGTACAATCCCTATGCAGAGGAGTTCTTCACCGCTGTTCACGGTCAGGGGGCATATCTGAACGGAAAGAGACTGCAAATGTCTCAGGTCGATACCGCCAACAGCTTGGTGCTTTTCGGTTCTGCCATTTATTATCGGCAAACCGTTCCTGCTACCCTCCGTTTTGTAGAGGAGCTACTGCCCCGTTGTCTGGATTTCCGCAGAGGAGGCTCTGCGGCACTGGATCTGTGCTATGTCGCCGCAGGAAAAGGCGACCTGTTCTTTGAATGCTGTCTGCGCCCCTGGGACTATGCCGCAGGAAGCCTGATCGTCACCGAGGCCGGGGGTAGGGTGAGCGCACTGGACGGAAGTCCCCTCCGCTTCTACGACCGTTGCTCCGTTGCCGCCGGGAACCGAACAAACCACGCCGAACTCATTGCCCTTTCCCAAAACATTGGGAAAGAACCGGATATGAAAGGACGGATCTTATGAAAAAAACATTGCTCTGTCTGTGTCTCTGTGCCTGTCTTCTCCTCAGCTCCTGCTGGATGCCCTCCCTCTATGAGCGCATTGACGAGTTAGAGTCCCTACTGGAAGACACCCAAACACAGCCCACCGACCCTGCCGAATCCACAGAACCTCACAGCCCCACAGAATCCGAAAGACCCACCCTTCCCACCACAGAGAAAGCAGAAGGCGGTGAAGAAGGGACAGAGGAGGAGCTTGACCTCCGCAAATATGTCCCCTATGAAGACTTCCCCCGACTGTATGAGCCTTTCTTGGAAGAACGCTCCTTCTCGGAGATCCAATATGAACGCCCCGATGTAGAGGCTCTGGTCAAGGCCTACGGAGATGTACAGACTATGGTAGAGGCGGAAAAGGATGTGGAAGACATCGTCAGTGCCTACGAAGCCGTTTTCGAGGAGCACACCTACTTCGACACCATGAATTCCCTTGCCTATATCCGCTATTCTCTGGATCTCAGCGACAGCTACTATGATGAGGAGTATAACTGGTGCGAGGAGCAGTCTCCCCTGCTGAATCAGGCACAGGAGAAGTGCTTCGTTGCCATGTCGGAAAGTCCCCTCCGTTCTGCTTTGGAGGAGGCCTATTTTGAAGAGGGCTTCTTCGAATTCTATGACGAAAACCGCATCTATTCCAAAGATGAGGTGGTTGCCCTCATGCAGCAGGAGGCCGATATTCAGGCCCAATACATGGCCCTGCAGGATCGGATGACCGTTTTCTGGAAGGGAGAGGAGCGCTCTGTCGACGAGCTGCTGGAAGATCCCAAGCTCCCCTACGAGGACTATCTGAATGTTTACCGCGCCTATTATAACAAGTACAACCCCCTGTGTGCCGATCTCTTCGTAAAGCTGATCAAGGTGCGGAAGGAGATCGCAAAGGAGCTGGAGCTAGACAGCTACGCAGACTATGCCTATACCTATACCTACACACGGGACTATACCCCACAGCAGGTGCAGGAATACTGCGACAGTATTGCAGATGAGATGGTTTCTCTCCTGTTCCCTGCGGTAATGGTACAAGGAAGCCTCCCCTCCAAGGATCTGGAGGCGGCTGTGGGGCTCTTTACCCAAACCATGAAGGAGCTGGGCGGTGTTTTCCACACAGCCTATGACTATATGGAGGCCTACGACCTCTGGGATACCACAGCCTCCGCTTCCAAGCTTCCCGGTTCTTATGTGACCTACCTGACCTCCTATGAGATGCCCTTCCTCTACGTGACCCCCACAGGCACGCTGTCCGATTTCCTGACGGTCTGCCATGAGTTTGGACACTTCGTTGACGGTTATGTGAACAACGGGGGCTTTGACGGTGTGGACTGTGCGGAGGTCTTCTCTCAGGGTCTGGAGTTCATCGCTCTGGATAAGGCCGATCTGAATTCCTGGGAGAAAAACACCCTGAAGCGCTCTAAGGCCGCAGATTCCGTCATGGTGTTCCTGAGTCAGGCCTGCTATGCGGAGTTTGAGCATCTGGCCTATTCCCTGCCGGAAAACAAGCTCAATGCCCAGGGCCTTAACGAGCTGTACCAGCAATGCAACGAGAAGTACGGCATGTCCTCTCTGTATATGGGCATGGAGGATCTGCTGACTCCCGGTTGGATCGATGTACAGCATTTCTTCATTGCCCCCTACTATGTTATCAGCTACTGCGTGTCCAACGATGCCGCCCTACAGCTGTATCAGCAGGAGCTCTCTCAGGGCAATGCCTTGGACAGCTATTTCGATCTGCTGCTCCAGCCTACGGACAGCACCCTTTTGGAGCTTCTGGAAGGTGCGGAAATGGAAAGTCCCTTTGCAGAAAAGCGAATGAAGACCCTTGCAGATTTCCTTGAGGATCAATTACAATGAGGTTAGACTATGAATGATATTATTGCCGCCATTGCTACAGGGAAAGTCCCCTGTGCCATTGGCATCCTGAGACTTTCCGGCCCCGGCTGTGCCGAGGTGGCAGGGCAGGTCTTCCGCCCCCACAGCGGAAGGGAGTTAAAAGACAGCCCTCCCCATAAGCTGGTTTTGGGAACTGTAACAGACCGAAAGGGTCGGATCATTGACGAGGCCTTAGGGGTCTACTGTCCCGCTCCCCACAGCTATACCGGAGAGGACACCGTGGAGCTGCAATGCCACGGCTCTCCCGCCATGCTTTCTGCCGCCTTGGAGGCTCTCTTTGCCAAGGGTGCCAGACAGGCAGGGCCGGGGGAGTTCACCAAACGTGCCTTCCTGAACGGACAACTGGATCTGACTCAGGCCGAGGCGGTCATTGACCTGATCGATGCGGAATCCGCAGAGGCCGCCGCCAATGCCGCAGGGCAGTTAGGCGGCGCCCTACAGCGTCGGATCGACCCCATTTACGAAGCCATGACCGACCTGTGTAGCCACTTCCATGCCGTATTGGACTATCCCGACGAGGATATTGAGGATTTCCAAATCCCGGAGCTGTCCTCTGTACTCCAGAACAGCAAAAGCGCTCTTCGGAAGCTCCTTGCCACCTATGATCGGGGCAAGCATCTGAAGCATGGGGTGAAGACCGTTCTCTTAGGCCGTCCCAATGCAGGCAAGTCCTCTCTCCTCAATGCTCTGGCAGGCTACGATCGGGTTATTGTCACCGAGATCGCCGGTACGACCCGTGATACGGTAGAAGAGCCTGTACGCCTTGGCTCTGTTCTCCTGAGACTGACAGACACTGCCGGCATTCGGGAAGCGGGCGATCCCATTGAGGCTATGGGCGTAGAGCGTTCCGAACAGGCCGCAAGGGAGGCAGAGCTTGCCCTCTTCGTCTGCGACAGCTCCCAAAGCCTTAACGAGGAAGACCGCCGAGCTATGGAAGCCGCCCTGAAAGCCCCCCGAAGCATCGCTGTCCTCAATAAGTCCGACCTGCCCCAAAGGATAGAGGCTTCGGAGCTTCCCTTCCCCCACGTTCTCTCCCTTTCTGCCCAAACGGGAGAAAATCTCCAAGCCCTGCAAGAGCTGGTGGAGGCTTGGTATGGCGGAGAAAGCCACTGTGACGGCTCTGTGCTCACCAATGCCCGTCAGTTCGGTGCTATCTCCCATGCCGCAGATGCCATCCATCGGGCAGAGCAATCCCTGCTTCTGGGCTTGACCCCGGATGCTGTGCTGACGGATGTAGAGGAAGCCATGACCGCTTTGGGCGAGGTCACGGGGCGCATCGTTCGGGAGGATATCACCAACCGCATCTTCGAACGCTTCTGCGTCGGCAAATAAGCCACCTACGGAGGTATGCTATGAAAGAGACCCTTTTGGCGCAATGCAAAGAGCTGAATATTCCCCTGACAGAGGAACAGGCAGAGCAATTCTGTCACTTCGGCTCTGCCCTTATTGAGCAAAACAAGGTTATGAATTTAACCGCCATTACAGAGCCTCAGGCTGTGGCAAAGCTCCATTTTGCAGATTGTCTGGCTCTGCTGAAGATAGAAAATTTCCGAAACAAGAAGGTCATTGACGTAGGCTGTGGAGCAGGCTTCCCCGGAGTTCCCCTGAAATTAGGAGAGCCCTCCCTGTCCCTGACCCTCTTAGACAGCCTGCAGAAGCGGATCAACTGGCTCCGCCTGACTCTGGAGGGTCTGGGTGTAGAGGCAGACTGCGTTGCCGGTCGGGCAGAGGAATACGGGCATCGGGAAAGCTTCGACATTGCCACCTCCCGTGCAGTGGCTCGGCTGAACATTCTGGCAGAGCTGTGTCTGCCCTTTGTGAAGGTGGGAGGCTGTTTCCTTGCTATGAAGGCCGCCGCCGCAGAGGAAGAGCTGGAAGAGGCCAAAAGAGCCATTGCTGTTTTAGGCGGAAAATTGGAAAAGGTGGGGGAATATACCATTGACGGTGCGACCCGTCGGGTTCTGGTCATTCGCAAGGTAAAGCCCACACCCCCTCAGTATCCCCGCCGTTTTGCCAAGATCAAACAAAATCCCCTGTAAGAAGGATCGTATATGAAAGAATACTTTGCAGGCTCCTATGACATTGCCGTGATCGGTGCCGGTCATGCCGGGATCGAGGCCGCCCTGGCCGCCGCACGCTTGGGGCTGAAAACGCTGATTTTTACCATCAATTTAGACGCTGTGGGCAACATGCCCTGTAACCCTGCTATCGGCGGTACGGGAAAAGGCCACTTGGTACGGGAGCTGGATGCCTTAGGCGGAGAAATGGCAAAGGCCGCCGATGCCTGCTGTATCCAGTATCGCATGCTGAACCGAGGCAAAGGCCCTGCGGTTCACTCCCTGCGAGCTCAGGCAGATCGCCGCCGCTATCAGGAGTACATGAAAAATGTTCTGGAACGGGAGGAAAATCTCTACCTCAAGCAAGCCACCGTGACAGAAATTTTCACAGAGAACGGTGCCGTATCCGGGGTTTTGACCCATTTGGGCGCCCGTTATGCTGTTCGTGCCTGTATCATTGCCGCCGGAACTTATCTGGACAGCACCGTGATCACAGGAGAGAGCGTCCTTCCCTCCGGCCCTGACGGACTGCGGAATTCTACAGAGCTCACTGCCTGTTTGCAGAAAATGGGACTCCGTCTCCGTCGCTTCAAAACAGGGACACCGCCACGGATCAATGCCCGCAGTGTGGATTTCTCCAAAATGGAGCTTCAGGCAGGGGACGAGGAGACAGAGGCCTTCTCCTTCTCCACCCCAAATGCTCCTGAGAATCGGGCGGTATGCTATCTGTGCTATACCAACGAGAGAACCCACGAGATCATCCGTGGGAATCTGGATCGCAGTCCCATGTATGACGGCTCTATCACCGGTGTCGGCCCTCGGTACTGCCCCAGCATTGAGACCAAGATCGTCCGTTTCTCCGACAAGCCCAGACACCAGCTCTTCTTAGAGCCCTGCGGTCTGGACAGTAACGAAATGTACTTGCAGGGCTTCTCCTCCAGCCTTCCCGAGGATGTGCAGCTTGCCATGCTCCACAGTGTAGAGGGGCTGGAGCAGGCAGAGATCCTCCGCCCTGCCTATGCCATTGAATATGAATGCGTAGATCCCACAGAGCTTTACGCCACCTTGGAGTGTAAGAAGATCCCCGGACTCTATGGCGCAGGACAGTTCAACGGTTCCTCCGGCTATGAGGAAGCCGCCGTACAGGGCTATGTGGCAGGGGTCAATGCCGCCCTGAAGCTGTTGGGCAGAGAGCCCATGATCCTGCGGCGCTGTGACGGCTATATCGGCACGCTCATTGACGATCTGGTCACCAAGGGAACGGAAGAGCCCTACCGCATTATGACCTCTCGCAGTGAATATCGGCTTCTCCACCGTCAGGACAATGCCGATGAGCGCCTGTGTCCCATTGCCTATGCCCATGGGCTCATCCCACGGGAGCGGATGGAGGCTGTGGAGGAAAAATACCGTCTCACCGCCCGTGAGATCCGCCGTCTGGAAGGCTGTGGCGTTGCCACAAGTGAGGAACTGAATCGCTTCCTCCAAGGTCGTGGCTCTGCACCTGTCAACAGCTCTGCCCGTATGATCGACCTTCTCCGCCGCCCGGAACTGGACTATGCTTGCCTTGCTCCCTTTGACAGAGAGCGGCCTGCCCTGCCCTCGGAGGTATGCAGACAGGTGGAGATCCGTGTGAAATATGAGGGCTATCTGGCAAGACAGGAAAAGCAGATCGAGGAATTTGCCAAGGAAGAGGCTCGGCTTCTGCCCCCGGACACAGACTATCATGCCATCGGCGGTCTTCGTCTGGAGGCCCGTCAGAAGCTCTCCGAGATCCGTCCCCTTTCCATCGGACAGGCCGGCCGCATCTCCGGGGTCTCTCCTTCGGATATCGCAGTCCTGCTGATTTACCTCAGCGATAAGAATAAAACTTAACAGCTATCTTCGAGCCGTCTTGCCTAAGGCTTTCTTCGGAAGCTATGGGAGATCGGCCGGGGTCGTCCCGGAAACAGGGCGGCCTTCCATTGCGAAAAGAGGATGACAAAAGGCAAGGGGCATACCATAGCCCCTTGCCCTCGGCTCCATGCCCTCCCTCTTTCTTCGGGAGGGCTTTTTTCTTGCCGCTTATGGGCGGTATCATCATTTTGGGTAATACCGGGGGAATATTATGAAACGAAAGAGCTTTTCTTATTCTTTGACCTTCTCGGCTCTTTTGCTGGGGCTGATTGGAGTCCTGGGGCTGTCACTGTGTATGGGACGGTATCCCATTGGTCTGAGAGAGATCCCACAGATCCTGTGGGGACGGCTCACAGGGGTGCCGGGGACATACAGCCCGGTGCAGGAGGCCCTGCTTTTAGAGCACCGTCTGCCACGGGTGCTGTTGGCGGCTATGGTCGGTTGCTGTCTGTCCTCAGCGGGAGCGAGCTATCAGGGTGTGTTTCGGAATCCTATGGCAGCGCCCGACCTGCTGGGCGCTTCCGGCGGTGCGGCCTTTGGTGCGGCTTTGGCTCTCCTGCTGGGTCTGAGTCGGGGACAGGTCATTG
>JAFOZC010000112.1 GCA_017391305.1 Oscillospiraceae bacterium
AAGCAGACCCCAGACGGTATGGAGGATGGTTCCCATGGTGATGCGCTGTTGTCGGGAAAGGCTCTTCAGCCCCTGCCACAGTTGGACAGGAAGGCATCTACGATGGAGCTTCATCTGCAGTTCCGTAGGTTCGGGCTTTTCATAAGGTCTGACGGTAATGCAGTCATTATAGCCCTCCAGCTCCTTTCCCCAATAGGAAAGAGCGGCAGACTTATCCTGCTTTTCCAGCCATTTCACATAGCGTGCATACTCGCTACTCTCCACACGCTCCCGATCGATCAGGGCAAAAAGGCTGTCTTTGTCCATACCGCCCTTCAGAAGCTCGTAATAGCGGAGCAGATCCTTCTGTAACAGGGACATACACCAGCCGTCCACAATGATGTGGTGCATGGTCCAGATCAGCTTCCAAGCCCCTTTGAGCGCAACACAGCAGAAACGAAGCAAGGGCTGCTTCTGCAGGTCGAAGCCTGCAGAAACCTCCCTGTCTTCGATTCTTTTTATCTCTGCCTGTCCCTCGGCCTGCTCCATGTGCCTCAAGTCCAGCCAGCACAGCTCCGGGATCCGTTCTCTCAGAACCACCTGTCTGGGCTTTGCCATGCCCTCATAGGCCATGGCTGTCCGCAGAGCGTCATAGCGTCGGGACAAACCGTGGACAGCCTCCTGCAAGCACCTTCTGTCCGGCTCAAAATGGAGCAGGAGGGTGCTTTGCAGAATATAATTTGTACTATCCTTCTCCCGAAGGGCATGGAACAGCATTCCCTCCTGCAATGGAGTCAATGAATAAATGTTCTCAATGGCTTTGTTCAAAACCTTACTCATCTAACTCACATCCTTTCCCCAAGCTCCCCGAAGGGAGCGATTTCTTTATTCCGGAGAAATGCGGAACAGTACTCCGCCGTTTCCCACAAACTGTCCCTTGGTCACAGGGATCTCTAAGACGGTGCAGGCTCGCTCGGCAACGATGGCATTTTCCATCTTCATAGATTCCAGCACCAACAGGGTCTGTCCGACCTCCACCCGATCTCCCGGCTGTACCTCGATAGAGATCACCTGGCCGGGCATGGTGGTACGGATCTCTTCTCCGCCCTTTTCCTCGTCATAGGGTACGATATCGGGAATGTCAAAGGAGAATTCCTCCTCTTCCTCCCGTAATTTTTCTTTCCTGAGTCTTGCTTCGGTGTCATCCACCTCTACAAGGTATTTGGTATCGTTCAAAAGGATCTCGTAAATCATACTGTTTCCTCCTTTTGGATCTTCAGAAGTTTGAGCCCCTCCGGCTCTAAATCCAGATAATAGGCAAGGATCCCTGTCAAAAGAGCAAGGATATCGGGATCCGTCTCTTCCCCACGGAGTTCTGTCAGCTCCTCGCGGGGAGTCACTTTGTAACGGAAGCGAGTTTTTCTCAGCTCCTCCCGTTTTGTCAGGAACTGCTCTCCCACCTGAGGGAAGAGGAGCAGGGTCAGAAGATCCCTGTCATCTAACTCGGGATGCTCCTGTCGGGCTTGGGCAAAGGTAGGCTGTTGCAACCCACTCTTGCCCTCCTTGGCAGTGGCCAGAACCTTCCGAGCCACCTCCGGATCAATGGGAGAGGGCGCCTTGCCGTAGTCTCCCTTTACATAGTCACGGACGCTTTCAATGACCCGTCCGTAGGCCTCGCCGCAAAGGACGTTCATCACCGATTGCGTACCTACCATCTGGCTGATGGGAGTGACCAGAGGGGGATAGCCCAGATCCTTCCGTACACGGGGTACTTCCTGCAGGATCTCGTCCAGCTTGTCCAGAATATTCTGTTCCTTCAGCTGGGACAGAAGGTTGGAGTACATGCCTCCGGGGATCTGGGAGGTCAGGGTGAAGGGGTTTGTCCCCAGGGCTTTGTCGGAAATCAGACCCTTGTCCCGAGCCTGAGAAAATACGTTCTTAAAATGGTCGTTGACCCGTGTCATTGCAAGGGCATCACAGCCGCTTGTGAAGCCGGATTCCCGAATGACCCGTTCCACCGTCTCTGTAGGTGGCTGAGAAACACCGCCGGAGAAGGCGGAGATCGCCGTATCCAGCACGTCTGCGCCGGACTCTATGGCTTTCAGATAGGTCATATAGGCATAGCCTGTGGAACAATGGGAGTGGAGGAGCAGGGGAAGCTTCACATTCTCCCGCAGGGCAGTGAACAGCTCCCCACAGGCTGTGGGAGACAGGATGCCTGCCATATCCTTGATGCAGATAGACTGAGCGCCCATATCCTCCATCGCTTTGGCGATGTCCACATATTTTTCCACACTGTGTACCGGGCTCACCGTATAGGAAATGGCGCAGGAGGCATGGGCTCCCCTGCGGAGGGTCTCATCCACAGACACACGGAGATTGTCCAAATCGTTGAGGGCATCAAAGATGCGGATGATGTCAATACCTGTATCCACCGCAGTGGCAATGAAGCGGCGAACCACATCGTCGGGATAGTGCTTATAGCCCAGAAGATTCTGTCCGCGGAGAAGCATCTGCAGCTTGGTGTTGGGCATATGCTTGCGGAAAAAGGCCAAGCGCTCCCAAGGGTCTTCGTCTAAATATCGAATGCAGGAGTCAAAGGTAGCACCTCCCCAGCATTCCACGGAATAATAGCCCACCTTATCCATTTCTCCCAGAATTTCCCGAAAGCTGTCTATGGACATTCTGGTGGACATGAGGGATTGGTTGGCATCTCGGAGGACAGTTTCCGTCAATTGTATCTTTCTCATCGGTTTTCTCCTCTCTGAAGGGAAAATCATGGTTTCTTACAAGGGAATATTTCCATGCTTTTTCAAGCTGTTGGCAGCAGTGTTCTTGTTCTGCAACAGGAGCAGATCCTGATACAGCCGCTTGCGAAGCTTAGTGGGAGAAACAGGCATATCTGCATAGCCGTTGGCAAGGGCGATATCCGCATTCATGAAGGCCTCCTCATACTCACGGGTCTTCTCTGCCATATACTCTGCCCGTTCCTCTTCGGGAAGGGCAGAGGCACTGCGGCGGTAGAGGGTCTTCACCGCACCCTCTGCGCCCATAACGGCGATCTGGGCAGTAGGCAGAACATAGACCAGGTCTACTCCCATGTGCTTGCTGCCCATAGCAATATAAGCACCGCCGTAGGCCTTGCGGAGCACCACCGTCAATCTCACGGTACTGGCCTCACCGTAGGCCACCAGAAGCTTGGCTCCGTGACGGATGATGCCGTTATGCTCCTGCTCCACACCGGGCAGATAGCCGGGTGTATCCACAAAGGTCAGTACGGGAATATGGAATTCGTCACAGAAGCGGACGAAACGGGCAGCCTTATCGCTGGAATCGCAGTCCAGTGCGCCGCCGTTATACATAGGCTGATTGGCAACGATGCCCACTGTTTTTCCGCAAAGCTTGGCAAAGCCCACCACAATGCTTCGGGCAAAGTGCTTATGTACCTCCAGGAAGCTGTTATCATCCATAAGATCCCGAATGATGTTCCCCACATCATAGCTCTGCTTAATGGGCATGGTCATAAGCTGTTCCAAAGAGGGACACTTTTTCTCTGTGTAGCTCTGAGGTGCGGTCTTGGGTGCTTCGTTGGAATCGGGAAGCATATCTATGAGCGTGCGTACCTGCCCAAAGCATTCCTTCTCATGCTTGCAGAGGAAATGTACCACACCGGAGGTCTCTGCATGGCACTGAGCGCCACCCAGCTCCTCGGTGCTACGCTCCTCCCCGGTAACCGATTTGATGACATCGGGGCCTGTAATAAACATGTAGCCTACCTTCCGCACGGAGAATACGAAGTCCGTAATGGCAGGAGAGTAGGAAGCCGCACCGGCACAGGGGCCCAGAACAACGGAGATCTGGGGGATCACGCCGGAGGCCTGAATATTTTGGAACATCATCTCCCCACAGCCTCCCAGACTGCTGACACCTTCGTCAATTCTGGCTCCGCCGGAATCGTAGATACCGATGACAGGCTTCTTGGCGGCAATGGCCATTTCGATCAGGCGAGCGATCTTTCTGCCGTGATTCTTTCCGATAGAGCCTCCGCGAACCGTGAAATCCTGAGAGAATACAAAGACCTGTCTGCCGTTTACCGTGCCGAAGCCGGTGATCACTCCGTCATAAGGGGTTTTGTCCTCGGCTCGGAGATCTTCCCCAAAGCCGCCGATGTGCTTGCCGATCTCACAGAAGCTCCCCTTATCCAACAGAAGCAGGATCCGCTCAATGGCATGATACTTCCCCTTTTGATGCTGCTTATCCAATAAATAATGCTGACTCATAAACAGTCTCCTTTCCAAGGTAAGGATGAATAAAATTCCCTGAGTTGGGAGAGGGTGATTTTTACTACACTTTGTTCCTCCCGAGTACAGGAGGAGAGGTAAAAGCCATTTAGTCCATAGCTTTGGAGGATACAGCCTTCGGCAGTATAGCCCTCTGTAACAGCTTTTTCCGACATAGGATAACAGATGCCCTCTCCCGTATATTTGCCGTAGGCCTCCTTCAGAGTCCACATACGGGTGAATTCCCTGTCAGGAGCTCCCAAAAGAGCGCTTTTTCGCTCTGACGGGGTCATGAAGAATTTGGCAAGAGCTTCCTTATAAGGGACTAAGTGCTGTACATCCACTCCCAAGGCCTCTGAGCTGAAGCCGCAGGCCACAGCCTTCTCGCAATGAGAGAGGTTAAAATGAATGTGGGGATATTCCGGCAGGAAGGGCTTGCCTTGGGGATCTGTTTCTATCCTCGGAGGCTGCTTAATGCCGTGAAGCTTCCCCAGACCGTAGCGCAAGAGCAGCCACGCCAGGATGGATTGTACCCGATCCTTGGGAAAGCGGTAGCGGCCTACCTTCTCCCTGCGTTCCGGGGACAGGAAGGGCAGAAGCTCACGGAGCTCTTCCTCCCCGATCCCGTCCACCTGCTCTATGTAGTAGATCACTGCCCCTGCCACTGTTCATAATCCTCGTTGAGAATGACATCTGCAAGAATATCCGCCGCCTCGTCAATGAGGGCCTTGGTATGGGTTGCCATAATACTTGCACGCAGGAGTCCCTCTCCCGGAGGACAGGCAGGGGGCAGGACCGGGTTCACATAAACGCCCTGTTCATAGGCAATATGTCCCTTCATAACCGTGTTAATGGTCTCATAGGTGTAAATGGGGATGATCGGCGTGGTAGATTTCATAATCGTCAGTCCACGGCGACGGAAGGCCTGTCTGGCATGGTGGGAAATACCGGACAGTGTCTCCACCAGTTCAGGGTGTGCCTCCAGATACCGCAGGGCCTCCAAGGCAGAGGCGCAGTTGGCAGGAGCCATGGCGGTGGAGAAAATAAAGGGACGGGATTCATGGCGAACGTAGCGGAGCACCTCGGCACTGGCGGCAACGAAGCCACCCAGAGATGCAAGGGACTTGGAGAAAGTACCCATGATAATATCCACCTGATCCTCCAAGCCGAAGTGGCTTGCAGTGCCTCTGCCCCCTACGCCCAAAACACCAAGGGCATGGGCATCGTCCACCATCACTCTGGCATGATATTTCTTGGCAAGGGCGCAGATCTCCGGCAGCTTGCAGATCTCACCGGTCATGGAGAAAATACCGTCGGTAACAATGAGACAGCCGCTTTCCTCGGGAACTTTCCGAAGCTGAGCCTCAAGATCCTGCATATCCCCATGCTTATAGCGCAGCATAGTGCCGTAGCTCAGTCTACAGGCATCGTAAATGGAAGCATGATTCTCCTTGTCACTGATGACGAAGTCTCCGTGACCCACAATACAGCCAATGATACCCAGATTGGTCTGATAGCCTGTGGTGAAGGCCAAGGCATCCTCCTTGTGGACGAATTGGGCAATTTCCCTCTCCAGCTCCAGATGGAGATCCAAGGTGCCGTTGAGGAAGCGAGAGCCACTGGTATCTGTGCCGTATTTCTCAATGGCTCTGATTCCTGCCTCCACGATCTCGGGGCGCTCCGTTAATCCAAGGTAATTGTTAGAGCCCAGCATGATCCGCCGCCGTCCCTGCATAATGACCTCCGCACCGGCATGGGAGGACATGGGACGGAAGTAGGGATAGACCCCCATACGTTCCATTTTATCTGCATTGCTCTCTTGTCTGCATTTTTCAAACAGGTCCATAGTTTACGACCCCTTTCTTTCATGATCGGAGGAAAGCCAAGGCCTCCTCAGTGAAACATTTTCCCATTTTAATGAAGTAAATATGATATGAAATTTTACCACAAATCACCTTAAGGTGCAAGTGGTTTTTATACAAAACAAACATTTTTATGCAAAATCACAATGACAATTTCTTGCAAAAAGACACCGAAGGGAGTTCTTTCCCCTTCGGTGTCCGCAGAAATATAACAGAAACTATGTCCGCAACTTATTTTCGGTTCTTTTTGTATAACACATTGAGACCCTTTAAGAGCAGTTCCTTCTCCAAAATGATCTCGTGTCTGCACAGAGGGACGATAAACTGGGCGATACCTCCGGTAGCAATGATGGTGGAGCTGTGTCCCAATTCCTCTGCAATGCGGTCAATGAGTCCGTCCAGCATGGCGGCTGTACCGTACATCACACCGCTACGCATACAATCCACCGTATTCCTGCCGATGACATTCTTGGGCTTGTCCAGACTGATCCCGGGCAGCTGTGCGGCGCGGCTGGTCAGAGAATCCAGAGAGACCATAACACCGGGGAAAATCACACCGCCCATATAGACATTTTCCGGCTCCACCACCTCCACGGTAGTGGCTGTGCCCATGTCAATGAGAACCAAGGGGGCTTTATACTCCGCAAGAGCAGCCACAGCCGCCACAATACGGTCAGCACCTACCTGAGAGGGAATGTCCACATGAATATTCAGGCCCGTTTTCAGTCCCGGTCCAACCACAAGGGGTTGCTTGCCGATGACCTTGATGACCCCGGTATAAACAGAATTGAAGACCGGCGGCACCACAGAGGCGATGATGCAATCCGTAATATCCTCCCTGCGGATGTTGAATACCTGGAGCATATTGTGGATCTCTACCCCGTACTGATCGCTGGTGCGCAGACGGTCTGTGGCGATCCTTGCCTTAAACAGGATCTCGTCCTCACGGATCACACCGATGACGATGTTGGTATTGCCGATATCGATTGCAAGCAGCATAGTCTCATCTCCCGTTCAAAAACTTGGACAGCACACGACCCACTACTCCCACAATAAGGGAGGTCGCGATCATCTCTACCACTGCATTGATGCCCACGAAGGTGCAGACGAAGAGGAAGACATTCTTGCCGTCCATAAGGTTCTGCATATACTCCGTTCTGCCGAAAAGCAGTATCAGAGCAGACATAAACAGCACCGTGTTCAGCAGAGCCGCAGAGAAGCCCGTGGCAAAGCCCGCTGTGGTAGCATTGGACAGTCTCTTGACGCCCTTGTACACATAGCCTGCCAGAAGACCTGCCAGAAGACGGGGGAAGAAGCGCTGGACAAAGGCAAGAACAGGGTCAATGCCAAAGAGCACCACGCCCATAGCACTGGTACCGCCGATGCCTACACACTGCAGGAAGCTGGTAATGCCAAACAGTCCTCCCAAGATCATGCCCCCCACAGGCCCAAGGGCAATGGCGGCAATGGCTACGGGGATCATGTTGAAGGAGATTGCCAAGGGCCCTATGTTCAAATACCCCAGAGGGGTAAAGGACATCAGGAGCAAAATGGCGCAGAGCATAGCGGTCAGAACGATCTCACGGGTGCCGAATTTTTTATGTTTCATAGAAAATACCTCCTGCTGCCGTTCCTCCCACAGAGGATACAGCGCAAATTATGTTTTTTCCCTACCCCCCATTATACACAAAAATCCCTCCAATAGCAAGAATAAATTCTTTACACTTTTCCAAAAATGGAGTATAATAGCATCAGTAAGAATCGGGAGGGATCATTATGCTGAAAAACAAAACCGTTCTCTTGGGTGTCACCGGAGGGATCGCCGCCTATAAAGCCGCCGCTTTAGCCTCTGCTTTGGTGAAGCTCCATGCCAATGTAGAGGTGGTCATGACAAAAAATGCCACGGAATTTATTACCCCCCTGACCTTTGAACAGCTCACCGGCAGACGGGTCATGACAGATACTTTTGATCGGAATTTCGTCCATCAGGTAGAGCATATCTCTCTGGCAGAGCGGACAGATCTGGTGATCATTGCCCCTGCCACCGCCAATGTCTGTGCCAAATTGGCCCACGGTCTGGCAGACGATATGCTGACCACCACCGTTCTGGCCTGCACCTGCCCCAAGCTCATCGCCCCTGCCATGAATACCCACATGTTTGAGAATCCCGTGACACAGGACAATCTGGCCATTCTCCGCCGCTATGGCTGGGATGTCATCGAGCCTGCCTCCGGACGTCTTGCCTGCGGTGCGGTAGGCAAGGGCAAAATGCCGGAGCCGGAGACTCTGGTACAGCATATTTTGTCCCACATTGCCCTGCCCCATGATCTGCAGGGACAGCGGATCCTCATCACCGCAGGCCCTACACAGGAGGCTCTGGATCCCGTCCGCTACCTGACCAACCATTCCACCGGAAAAATGGGCTACGCTCTGGCAAAAATGGCAGCCTACCGAGGGGCAGAGGTCACCCTGATCAGCGGCCCTGTACATTTGGAGCCCCCCTTGGGTGTGTGCAGAATTTCCGTCCGTTCCGCAAAAGAAATGTTCGAGGCCGTCAAAGAGCATGCACCTCAGGCAAGCATGATCTTCATGTCCGCCGCCATTGCAGACTACACTCCCACCGACTATGCTGACAACAAGCTGAAAAAGAAGGAGGGCGACCTGTCCATCCCCCTGTCCAGAACCCAAGACATTCTGGCATGGCTGGGAGAGCACCGCAGTGCCGAACAGGTGATTTGCGGTTTTTCTATGGAAACGGAGAATCTGCTGGAAAACAGCCGTGGCAAGCTCCTTCGGAAAAATGCCGACATGATCTGCGCCAATAATCTGAAAGTCCCCGGCGCCGGCTTCGGTGTAGACACCAACGTCATCACCGTCATCACCAAGGACGATCTTACCGAGCTTCCCCTCCAATCCAAGGACTCTGCCGCCGACAATATTCTCAGCCAAGCCGCCAAGCTCTTCGATAACATGAAATAATCAGCGCTCCCCGGAAAAGCAGAGCTGTTCTGCTTTTCCAGGGAGCGGTTTTACTTTGATCTATCCCTTCGTTTCCCCAAGGGCTCAGGCGGTGAAGTAGGCCAGTGCGGAATCGGAGTAAGCGATCATGGTTTTGCAGACAGTGAGGAGGTTACCGGTTTTGTTATTGCCATAGGTGTCTGCGCTGTAGCGCAGGGTCTCACTGACACGGGTACTGCCTTCATAGACCGCTACGCTGAGAACACTGCGAAGCTCTGCGGCAAGGAGGCTGTCGAAATCAAAGGCATACCAGTTCTTGTCTGCGTTGTAGACAATGGGGCGCTCTACCACGACCTCACAGGTCTCTCCCTGATAGTTCTTGTAGCTCACATGGAGAGAAAGGTTTTCCGTCCCTCCCGTATAGGCTGTGGTGTCAAAGATGAATCGGAGGGTGACCTTGGAGTCCATGATCAGGGACTTGCCTACCCAGGTGATCTTAGCACCGTCCAGATCTCCCAGCTGTGCGGAATTGTTGCCGAAGACTACGGCATCTGCATCGGAAAGGTAGCTCTTGTGTACTTCCGTCATGTTGGCATCTGCAGGGGCATTGGTGCGATAGGCCTTATAGGTCTGGGCAGCCCCACCGTAGCGCAGGAGGTCGGCGCAAAGGGTCTTCAGACTTTCGGAGGCCGTTGCCTTATCCAACTGGGTATAGGCATAGGTCGCAACGCTATAGATATCCGTGTGGGACATATACAGCTCCTCACCCTTGGTCATGTAGAGAACCGCCTCGATCTCGTTATTCATCTGGGTGGCATTGATGCCTGTGAGGGTGAAGTAATAGTAGCTGCCGTTCAGGGTAGGCTCATCAATCACGATGCTCTCCTGCCCGGATACCAGATTGCCGCTGTAGCTGTTCAGCAAGCATTCCAGATAGAAGCCGTCATAGCCCGCCAGAGAAGCGGCGGAGACAGCGAAGTTAATGGAAATATCGCTTGCCAAATTCAGGGTATGGCGAATGACGATGCTCTCATCCACGGGAACATTCTCCTCGGGAGCGACAGCACCGCAGAGACTGCAGAAGCCGTCAACATAGCTATGCTCCTCTTCCCCCACCGCACCGCAGATGTGGCAGAGATAGCTGTGGAGGTCGCCGTTTTCCAGATATTCGCAGTCATGACCGAAGGCAGGGACAATATCTCCCTCATAGCCGTTGCCGCAGAGACTGCAAACATAGAGGGTAAAGCCATAATCTGTGCAGGTGGCCGCTGTTTCCATACCCGCTACATAGTCATGCCCCAGAGCAGGAATGATCTCGCCCTGCCCCAGCTCTGCCTGGCAGATCTCGCAGAACATATCTCCCATATAGCCATCTGTCTCACAGCTGGCAGGGATACCGTTGACATAGCCTACGGTATGGGCCGCAGGGATGCTATGACCGGCAGAAATGAAGGTACCGCAAACAGTACAGTACACATCCCCGGAATAGCCCTCTTCCGTGCAGGTGGGAGGGAGCAGATCCACAGCCACGGACTCTGTATGCTGACATTCCGATCCGTAGGTTACGGCATTGGCGTCCACGATGACCAGCTCATAGTTGAATTCATAGCCGGATACCGTAGCGGTCACGTCTACCACCGCACCGACATCACAGCCCTCGTTGAGAACGGGGGCGCTGTAGATCTCAATGGTGGAATCGTCCTGCCACAGAAGGACAGAGCCGTTGTCGGCGATCTCCAGAATGGATACATCGTTGAGGAAAACCTTCTCTGCAAAGTATTCGTATTCTATGGCAGAGTCACGGAGGAGCTCATCGATGGTCACCGGCTGTGCCACTACCGCATGGCCGGAGGAGAGGATGGAGAAGAACTTGGGATCGGTATGATCCACATACTGCAGCTCTAACACACCGTCATAATTGCCGAAAGAGCCATAGACACGGATCAGATCCCCCACTGTACAGGGGGCATCCGTAGGCAGGGTAGAGAGGTAGACCACAATGCCGCCGGTCTCGTCCTGAATGAAGATCTGTCTGCCCTGCATACAGGTGACGATGCCCTCTACCTGATAGTAGGTTTCTTCCTGACCGGCCTTTGCCTCGGCAATGGTAACGGTGCGGATCTCTACGGCTGTTCCGTCACTGACCTTCACCACATCGGAAGAAACGGTAGAGGGATTGACCAGTAGCTGGAAGCCGTCATCGTAGTAGGAGATAATGGCAGTCACATCCACCACATTGCCTGCCTGTACATCGGCAGGGGCTTCCGGCAAAGCGTAGATGGAAATGCTGTCGCCGTTTTTGTCCGTAAGACCGGTGTAACCGCTGGTATTGATGGTGCCGATGGTCACATCCTCCAATGTCACACGCTTGCCCACGTAGTCAAACTCCGTATCTGCCAGGATCTGACCAATGGTAAGACCCTTGGTCTCAGGCAGAGAATTCCCCTTGGACAGCACAAGGAACTGGGTAGGGCCGTCCAGCTCCGGCAGGTTCTTAAAGGTCGTCATGGTAGAGGACACAAAGATCTCATCCCCCGGAGCAAGTGTGCTTGTATCCACACTGATATCGAAATAGACACACAAGCCCTGCCCGTCACTTTCGATATAGGCGGTACGACCCTTCAGATAGGTGACGATGCCCCGGAGGTTGTACTCCGTGGACTTGTCTGTATAGGCCTTGGCTTCTGCAATGGTATTCATCGTCACAGCCTGAGCCTCTCCACAGCCCTCACAGCTGCGGTAGACACTGCCGTTGACCAAAGCGAAATGGTAGTTATGCCCCAAGGCCGCTATGGTCACAGTCCAGCTATAGCCGCAGGCGGTACAAACATATTTGCCCACACCCTTCTCCTCACAGGTAGGAGCAGTGGTCACGGAGTAATTGGTGCTTTCATGGGTACAGGCATTGGCACTTGCCTTATAGATCTGAATGGAATAATAGCCGCCTACGTCGGCACTCTTGCCCGTATAGCAGGCAAAGCGGGGGCTGTTGTTGTTCCACCAAAGCTGACGGGCAGTGTCTCCACTGTTCACAATAGTGGCATTCCCGGATGCATCGAAGCTCACGGTCCAAGAAGTATTGGCATTGAGGGTGGCGTTCATATTCAGGGAATTTCCGCTTCCCCAATACAAATATTTGCCGTTGTTCATAAAGGCGAAGGTACCGCTCTTATAGCCGGCGCAGACCTCCAGAAGCAGTAGTCCCCCGGGTTCCGTTGTGTAAGCCGAGCCTACACCGTACTTCGTGCTCGTGGTGGAAATCGAGCTGAGCTCCATGCCGGCAGTTTCGCAAAGGAATACCACCTTACTGCCTACAGACAGGGAACGCACCTTGCTGTAATTGCTTGCCGCCCTTGTTCCGAAGGAAAATGTCCCGCAAAGAGACAGCAACAGGGAAAGAGCGAGAAGGATCGACAGGATTCGTTTTTTCATAAATGAGGCCTCTCTTTCATTATATATACCCATCCTAACAGAAATTCCAGAAAAAGTCAACAGCCCCTCCCCTCTTCTTTCGAGAGTTTTACCCACATTTTACCCTTTCCCGTTGACAAGCTCCC
This sequence comes from Oscillospiraceae bacterium, assembly GCA_017391305.1. GTDB lineage: Bacteria > Bacillota > Clostridia > Oscillospirales > Oscillospiraceae > JAZOXB01. The sequence goes on from JAFOZC010000112.1 coordinate 12,637, forward strand.
TTGGGCATAGTATGATGGGCAGAGAAACACAACAGGAGGTCCTTGTTATGTGGGACGGCATTTTATATTTCCTATTTTTCCTTTGTCTGGGTTATTTTCTCTTCCGTGGGAAGCTCCTGCCGGAGAACAGCCCGGGGTTTTTGTCCACCCTGCTGATGACGGTCTGCTTCCCTGCCATGATCCTCAGTAGCTTCCAAGCCACAGATCTGGAGGATCTGCTGACCACAGGGCTACCTACGGTGGTGGTAACGGTGGTCTTCAGCACCCTTCCCGCTGTGATCCTGCGCATAGGGAAGAAAAAGCTCCCCCACCACAATCTATTCTCCTTTATCTGTGGCATCGGCAATGTGTCCTTTGTTTGCATTCCCCTGCTGAGTCTTTTCCTGACAGAGGAACAGATGCTTCCCGTTTACCTCCACGTGGCGGTGCAGGATCTGTTGATCTGGGGGATCTTCCACCCCGTCTTTGCCGGGAAGGAAAAGGGACAGCAATGGAGAGCCCTTCTGAAAGAGCCCTGCCTTTTAGCCGCTGTTTCCGGTCTGCTCCTGACCCTTTTCGGGCTCAGTCTGCCCCAATGGCTGCAGAAGCCCATTGATGCCCTCCATAGCTGTGTGTCCCCTCTGGCTCTGTTGTTCCTGGGCATGACCATTGCCCAACGAGGGCTATCCTCCGGCTTGCGAGAACGGCGAGCCCTATGCTACACGGTATATAAGGTACTGCTGTATCCTCTGGTGGTGAGCCTGTGTCTGCTCCCCTTCTTTCCTGCGGATTGGAGTCTTCTCATGGCAGTGCTTTTCGCCTCTCCGGCGCCTGTAGCGGGTGTGGTCTGGATGCAACGCTATACCGATGACCCCAGCCCTGCGGTGAATTGCCTGATCCCCTCCACCCTTCTGTACTTCGGTCTATACCTGCCCCTGATCCTCCTTCTGTGTCAACAGGGTCTGTGGGGATGATCCGTCCTTGCCCTTGCCACGGGCTTCCCCGGCGGACGGGAAAAAGTGTATAAAAAAACAGCAGGACACTCTTGCCCCCCTCGGGCAGAAGTGTCCTGTTGTCTGCTTGCGGCACCCCTGTACATTACAGACGGATGCGACCGCCAATGATCTTACCTGTTGCACTCAAACGCTCTGCATCACGGCCACGGGGCTCCAGAACCCCACGCGCACCCAAAACCAATAGGATCGCAAGATAGGTATCCCATCCCAAAGGTGCTGCGCCGCGCTCCATCTCAGAGATCTTCTGTCTGCTCTTGCCTACAGCATCTCCAAGCTCGGCCTGAGACATGTGCATCTTCTTCCGATAGGCAGGAAGTTCCTGCACTAAGGTACGGATCAATTCTTTCTGTTGTTCAGTCTGGACAAATTGCGGCATTTGCTCCCCCAGCTTTCGTTATAAATTTTTGTAAGCGCTCACAGATAACCGGGTACGGGAGCCCCTACTATGCCTATTATAGCACGATATACATTTTTTGTAAATACTTTTGCAGAAATTTTTTCTGTATTTACATATTTTTTACCTAAAATATCCTTTGGAGTACAGAACGCCAAAGAATCCGCCCAGCGCAAGCAACACCATGAGGATCACCATAATGGACCAAAACAGGATTCCTCCCGAGTTTGCCACTTGGCGGAAAAATGACCTTGTTAAAATCGAACAAGTCTCCAATGAATAGTAAAATATTTTTAAAATTTCAAGAGAAAAATCAAATTTTCTCTTGATTTTTTTGCACTTTTGTGGTATGATATAG
>JAFOZC010000113.1 GCA_017391305.1 Oscillospiraceae bacterium
TAACAAAAGTCTGGAATCTTGCCCTTTCCGCACCGTCAACATACTTTACCGCACCGATTTCCGTAAGACGGACCTTGTCTGTGCGAAGTCCCGTTGTTTCAACGTCAAAAACAATGAATGTGCCGTTAAGAGGCATATACTTATTACCTGTTACTATCTTCACCGAATCATCAACATAATATGCTTCCATGCCGTAGATAACCTTGATTCCGTTTTCCTTGGCGGCAGCAGCAGCTTCAGGGAATGCCTGTACAATTCCGTGGTCGGTGATTGCAACAGCCTTGTGTCCCCATTTTGCGGCTCTTGCAACAAGCTTTGATGCACTTGTCAGACCGTCCATGGAGGACATATTTGTATGCATATGAAGCTCAACACGCTTTTCTTCGGCAGTATCATTAACGGTTATTTCATCAATGAGCATAACCGCTGTTGCCTTGATAACGGGAGTTTTCATATATTCATCATACATTACAAGACCTCTTACCATAACAACCTTTCCGTCTTTGATATTGGCAAGAAGCTGTTCGCAGAGCTGATTTTCTTCAAAAATCTTGACTGCATGAGAATTGGTTTTATCCGTTATATTGAATGTAATAATTTTACGCTTACCGTCTCGTGTTTCACGGACATCGAATCCGAAAACCTTACCCCAAACGGTAACTGTACCGTCATCGATATGAATTCCGTCGATGGGTACGGGCTTTGTTTTGATTTTATTGCCGTAAATCGGCTTTGCATTGGTAAGCGAAATCGGCAGGTCCTCATATTCCTGCACGGGTGCCTTAGGTTTCTTCACATCTTCGATTACAGGCATTTCGATTTTAACACCCTCTGCCTGCATCTGCATATATTCGGGCGAATCCAGCTTTGCCTCTGCGCCCTTGGCATCCGGCAAGGCTATCATTTGGGAGCCTAACTCTGATTCCCATGTTGACACCAGCATTTCCGGTGCCGTTGCCTACAAGGGCTTCACCAAGGCATTCACCGATGTTGCTGAGGGCGCACTGAGTGCTAACGAGGTTGAGGATGTCAAGCCCATCTACAGCGCACAGCTGAACGATCCCAACTCCGTCATCATCAACATGAACGAGACCTACAGCAAGGTTCGTGTTTACATCTGGCTGGAAGGTCAGGATATCGACTGCGTTAACAGCATCTCCAACGGTGACTTCTCCGTTGCTCTGCAGTTCGGCGTCAATCCTCCTGAAGAGACTACCACCGAGAGCACTGCTCCCGAGGGCGGCGAAGGCTAATTCTTAAGGAATCATTTCTCATACCAAGGAGCAGGGCCCCCCTGCTCCTTGGGGAGAGCACCAAAAAGGAGTGGAAATAATTGAACAAAGTGATTAAAAAGATCGGCGGAGCAATTGTCGACCTGATCATCGTTGCGCTGGTTCTGTTATCCATTATCATTTCTATTTCTTCTATTACAGCCAAGGCAAATAACGGTGTTCCCGATTTGTTTGGCTACAGTCCGTTTTCCGTACAGACCAATTCTATGAAGCCTACCTTGCTGGAAGGCGACTACATTCTCGTAGAGAAGTGTGATGCCGAAGCACTGAAGGTCGGCGATGTTGTGACCTATTTCACCATTATCAATGGCAACCGCGTAGTGAATACCCATAGAATCGTGGACGTGATCAATGATGGCAATATGCTCCAGTATCAGACTCAGGGTGACAATAAGGAAACCAACCCCGAGCCCGATGAAGCTCTCCTTGCCCCCGGAGATGTGATTGGTTTGTATTCCGGCACCAAAATTCCCAAAATGGGTGCAGTGATTGACTATCTGAGCACACAGATGGGATTTTTCCTTGTGATCCTGTTACCGGTATTGCTGTTTACTCTGTATCAGATCTTCAATCTGATCAAGGTTATTATGTATAACCACAAGGTCGATATGATCAATGCGGCCAACGAGGCAACCAGCGACGAAGTAAAGGAAGCAATCATCAAGGAGTATTTGGCAAAACAGAAATTAGAAGAAGCAGAGGACAAAAACGAGTAAGTGTGCAGTGTAAAATACATATTTTACGCTGTATGAAACACTTCAATATGTCTTTTATACTGCACACTTTGAACGGAAGGAATAGTTCAAATGGATGTTTTTCTCAAATTTTTCGTTGACTTTTTAGCAACCTTTTTCGGATCCCTGTGGTCTGCCATCAGCGGCTTGTTCTCCGGTTTCTTCGGAATGTTCAATGTCGCGAAATATGCCCGAGTGTTTAAACAGTATTGCGGTGATTTCGGCGGTTTGGCATGGATTTTGGCCATTTTGACGGTGATCCTTGTGATCGCCGCACTGTGCCTCTTGGTATTCGTGATCTATCTGGCTATCCGTAAGTACATCAGAGTCAGAACCACCCTTGTCAGTCAGGAAGAACTGCTGAACGAGGTCGGTAAGCTGAACCGTGAAGTTGTCAAGCTTTCCAACGAGAAGGACAAGATCCTGGCTATGAAGGTATCCCATCTGGGACTCAAGCCGGAGGAGAGCGATGTCATCGAGCCGGAGGAAAGTCAGGAAGAGAACAAGACACCTCTTGCAGAGGGCGAGAGCCGTTTCTACAAGTGTACCCTTATTGACGAGCAAATGCAGGATTATATTCCCAAGACATATAATTATGACATTTCTCTCTCTGAGATCTGCGATATGTTCAGAAACTTTGCTTGCTCCCGTATGGGTCTGTTCTATGAAATCAAGATCATCCGTCTGTTCGTGGCAGCCTTTGCTTCCACCAGACTGATCATTCTGCAGGGTATTTCCGGTACAGGTAAAACCTCTCTGCCTTACGCCTTCGGTAAGTTCATCCAGAACGATACCAACATCGCCTCTGTCCAGCCCTCCTGGCGTGACAGAACAGAGCTTTACGGTTACTTCAACGAATTTACCAAGCGTTTCAATGAGACCGAGACCCTCAAGAGAATGTACGAGGCCACCTACACCGAGGATGTCTTCCTGACCATTCTGGACGAAATGAACATCGCCCGTATCGAGTATTACTTCGCAGAAATGCTGTCCATTTTGGAAATGCCCAGCCGTTCCGAATGGGTCATCGACCTTGTTCCCAGCGGTTGGCCCAATGACCCCAAGCACATTGAAAACGGCCGTTTCCGCCTGCCGGAAAATATGTGGTATGTGGGCACCGCTAACAACGACGACTCTACATTTGCCATTTCCGATAAGGTTTATGACCGCGCCCTTCCCATTAACATTGATACCAAGGGTGTCTATTTTGAAGCTCCCTATACCGAGAACCTGAACCTGAGCTACAAGCATCTGGAAAGACTGTTTGATGAGGCGAAGGCAAAGTATAAGGTATCGGAAGAGAACCTGAAGAAGATCGAGGTTCTTGACGACTATGTTATCGAGCACTTCCGTCTGGCTTTCGGTAACCGTATTGTCAAGCAGCTCCGTGACTTCGTTCCCGTATATGTTGCCTGCGGCGGTACTGAGATCGACGGCATCGACTATGTTCTCGCCAACAAGATCTTGAGAAAGTTCGAGAGCTTGAACCTGGCATTCATCCGTGATGAGATCGAAGGTCTGATCTCCTATCTCAGCGAGCTCTTCGGTAAGGAAAATATGGGTGAGTCCAAGGCATATCTGTCCAGATTACAGAAACTATTCTAATGAAACCATAGGAGAGATAAAATGACCTTAGATTTTGAATTACTATACAATATATATACTCAGGACTTTATCTCTCTTGTCCGGGATGAGGATTTTTACACAGAGTTTATGAACAAAGCCAAGAGCGGCAACTCTGAGGTGTCCTTTATGCACCGCTTCGTGGATAAGCAGATCGATATTACTTGGGTCGAAGCCATTGAGGATGCCATCATCCCCTTGGACAATATCATTAGAAATCCCAGACGCTTCATCGTCCAGGAGGAAGAGATCGTTAACATCGAGCTGGCAAGAAAGATCTCTCCCGAATCCATCCGCCATTTGGCACAGCATACCAACATGATCGCAAAGGTAGAAGATGATACGGTGACTCCCAACCGGATCTTGAACATCTTCAAGGAAGAAAGCTTCGAAACCTACGAGAACCGCTTCATCTATACCTTGCTCATCAATCTGCAATATTTCATCAGTAAGAGGCTGAAGGCCATCAACGATTGCGTGGATGGCAACAACGTGACCTCCATCCTGTTCAGGGACAATTTCACCATCGGCAGGGAGAATGTCAAGTGCTCTTTTGAGATGACCATTGACTCCCCGGGCTTTAAGATGGATGGCAATTTGTTGGATGTGGATCCCGAGAAGCTTAGCAAATTCCAGAGAATCGAGCGAATCAAGAAGATCCTCTACGACTTCCAGAATTCCCCCCTTATCAAGTCCCTTCACGGCACCTCTCTGGTTCGCCCTCCCATTATGCGAACCAATGTATTGCAGAAGAACCCGGATTTCAAGAAAGCCAAGGCTCTGTGGGACTTCATCGAGACCTACAGAGAGTCCGGCTTCAATGTTGAAATCACAGAAACCAATGAGATCCCCAATGATCTGTACCTTTCCGACCTCTATTCCACAATGGTACTGAATTACTCTCTCCTGAAGCACCATATCGGTAGCGAAGGGGAGTACGAGCCCCAGAAGAAGAGAAAGGTCATTACGCCCAAGATCATCGAGCGCACCTTTATGGATGTTCTGGATGACCTGACCTTTGACATCGATGTGGTTCAGAAGATCTTCAACGAGCAGGTAGTGAAGTCCACCAAGAAACGACAGAAGCAGGAGAGAGAGGTCCTTGCAGTCATCGACCGTGCCATTGACGCGGAGAGAAAACGCAGGGAAGCCATCGAGGCCGCCCGTCTCGCCATTTTGGAGGCGGAGAAGGCAGAGCGCCGTCGGATCCGAGAGGAACAGAGACAGAAAGCGGAAGCCGAGAGACAGGCAAAGCTTCTGGAGAGGCAGGAACAGGAGCGGCTCAGAGCGGAGGCCAAGGCAAAGGCCGAGGCAGAAAAGCTGGCACGACAGCAGGAGCTTCAGCGGCTTAGAGAGGAAGCCAAGGCAAGAGCCGAGGCAGAAAAGCTTGCCAGACAGCAGGCAAGAGAAGAGGCAAAGGCCGAAAGACTCCGTCTTCTGGAAGAAGAAAAACAGCGCATCGCAGAAGAAAAGCGCCTGAAGGCTCTGGAAAAGGAAGCTCAGCAGA